>CANCRO010000105.1 GCA_947380605.1 Chitinophagaceae bacterium | reverse complement strand
TAAAGTTAGTAGGAATTAAAGTCCCTTTTAATTGTGGCTGAATCATCCTGCAAAAAATTTTCTTTTTTTTTAATCCCGTATTAATTTACAGTAAAATTATTTTAATCCTGAAAATAGATGAGTTCGTTAATCAAATATTTTAAAAAGCTGTTCTTCAAAAAAGAACCATCAGTAAATAATAAAATAAATGTAACTAACAATTATATTGAAAGCATAAGTGAGTTAAATTTATCAGATGGTGAGAAAATAGAACTATTAGTTATAAAAGTACTCGGTATAAAAGCCGAAGAAATTTCTGATAACAGCGATCTTCGCATTGACTTTGGTGCTTATGATACAGACATTATTGAACTTTTTACAGATATCGAAAATCTTTTCAATATAGAAATACAGGAAGGCGCATTTCGATTAACTATAGAGGAATTAAAAAAATACGTTGAAAAAAAAATAAACAATCCAGATTATTTTATTCCGGAAGACCAAATATTTAAAGATGAAATTCTTTATGGGTTAGATGAAATGTTGTATGAAGAACATAGTTATGGAATGTCATTGGCGATTAAGGGATTGGTAGAAAATAAGTATATCATTTTACAAGAAGAATCTGGTAATCGATATAAGGAATTAATAAATTTTACGATTCTATATTTTACAAGTGGAAAATTTAGCGATAATGAAATTCTTATTAAAACTATTCAAAAATACTTTCCAACAATGGGAAATTATTTAATACGACAATTAAATATTATTGACCCAAGTATACAATTTCATTCAGATTTTAACGATTTAACCATTGATAATTTGGACGAAAAAAAAGGATATGATGAATTTTTGAATTTTACTTATATTTTATTAATAAATAAATATCCAGATAAGTATAAAAGAGATAATGCAATTAGAATTAATTTTAAATTTTTGGCTGGAGATTTAATATCATTTATTGATGAAAAGCTTAAAAACACTTAAAAAATATCTATCAAAATTTATTTAATGGTAACATACATTACAAGTATAATATCTCAAATTCAACATTTTAGCAAAAACCTTGATGACATCGCTTTGTTAACAAATCAACATTGGGTTTCATTAGGTGAAATTGACCAAGCTAAAAAAGTTTATATTTTTGATAAAAATGGAAGCTTAGATATTTATGAAAATGGTCATGAAGTTGACTCAGGGACTTGGAAATTTGGAAACCAGTCGCTAAAATTAAAACTTAAAAACGGGGGTTATTTGCTCAATCATGGTTTTTTTGATGAAAACGTAATTGCTTTAAAATTAGACAGTACTGAAGGCTATACCTTTTTTGTAAATGAGACAAAATACAGCGGAGAACTTAATAATATTTTTGATATTATTCAATTCTTAGAAAATAAATATTTAAGTGGGAGCTCAAAGGATTCTCCAAATATTAGGTTTGGAAAGAAAGATAAACTTGGTAATATTATTATACCAAATTATTCAAGAGGAGAATATGTTTTGCATAGTCAATGGTTTGAAAGTGATTTTTATACATTTGTTATTTCTTTTGAAGACAATGTTGTCGGTACATTATTTAAAAGAAAAAGTGATAATAAATATTATTTTCACCACAATGGAATAAAATCCGGTGACTATTTAGACGAATATGATTGTATTAAAGATATGTATATTGTAAAAACTTCTTCCTGATTTTGTACTCCATTATTTAAAAAATGTATGTTTTATTTGAACTAAATAAGACGGTAAGCAATTATATTTTATCTTTTGACTTACTTATTATAGCTCCAGATAAAAATCGGCATAGCTTTATGGGTGAAGAGGAAATGTTTTTTTTAGCAGTTATTAATTCTGATAATTGATTATTTTGTTTTTCATTCTATGCAAACTACTCCTGATATAGACCAAAAAAGACTGATATTATTGCATCCAGATCAATCTTTTTTAAAACAGTTTAAAAGAAAATTTCCATTTAATAAAATCGTATTAATACGAAAAGATGATCCTCATGTATTTGCGCTAAATGAGTGGCCAAATTATAAACTCCTTAAGTATCTATTTGTCGTTCCATTTTGCATACTAATAATTCTTTTAGCAATTATATTAGTTATTTTTTTGCTCCCTATATCATTATTTAGTAGGAAAATAGTTGATGATTCCATAGAATATTTCATTAAGACTTTAGGTCTAATAGCTTATACAAATAATGAATGGAGTGTCAATAATTCAATAGATGCTCTATTGTTAAATTTTAATAACTGTAATAACGATGCCCCTTTTAGAAAGATTCTATACTTACATGCTTCACAGAAGAAAATGATTTTGAAATTTGACATCAAAAAGGCACATCGTTACATTGATGAAATTTGGTTATATAATTCAATAGAAGAAGTGTATAGAAATTGCATTAAACATAATTCTAACTTAGATTATAGCTTTATTACCTCTCGCATTGAACCAAACGTTAATAATAAGGAAGAATATTTCGATTGTGTAAATATTACGTGGCTTAATAACCAAAATGAAAATATTTTACAGGAAAAAATAAATAAAGATAAGTTTGAATACAAACAAGCAGAACTTCTAAAACCAATAGCACCAAGAATTTTCCTTAAGCCTAATAATTTTTTAACAACTGAGATTGTTTACTATTTTGAATCTGAGTTTCATCCTGAAATAAACAACTACTTATTTGATAACTATGATAGAATAAATAATGTTTTAGAGGCGAAAGGAATGCACTTTGTTTATATTCCTAAACTTTTACAAAATTTACAAATAAAGAGCACTGCAATTATTCCATTTCTGGACTATGAATTTCCAGATGTTTTCAAGGGAGAAAATGAGTTAAAGCAAGAACTGTTACAAAATGCTTTAAGTAACATAGATAGTAAAGAATTAAGTGAAAGTATTCGCCTTGCACTTGAAATACCAAAACAACCTCACCCTAGTTTTCTTCATTGTGTTGACCTAATAGAATTAGAATATGAGTATCAGGAATATAAATACTCAATATTTTATTTAGATAATATTAATGAGCTAGATAAAAGAATAGACTATTACTTAAATGTTGTCAATATATCAAGAGATAATGCTCATTATAGATTGGAGGGTTTGGATCCAGAAGATCCAGATGCGGTATTTGATAGAAACAAAAATGAAATAACAAAAGAACTTAGAAGTGCTATTGCTAATATAAAAAGCTTTAACAATGAAAAACTGGTAATAGCTTCTTTAATTTATGTTATTAAAAATTTGAAAGATAGCCAACCTGCACTTTGTGATAAGTTAAATAAGGTGCTATATGAAACAATCAGTGTATCAAATCAACCGCTAAGTAGATTGTTGATTGATGAAAAAAATCGAATATTTCTAACTGACTATGAAAACATTGAAATTGAACTCACTCCATTACCTAAAACACTGTTTATTTTCTTACTTAAACATCCAGAAGGTGTAAAGTTCAAAGAGTTATACCAGCACAAAAGTGAATTAATAGAAATTTATGGTCAAATAGGTAACCGTTTGAATTTGGATCAAATCACTAAAAGTATTCAAGATTTAACTGATGTGCGTACCAATTCAATTAATGAAAAATGTTCACGTATTAAAGAAGCCTTTCTATCTAAATTCGAAGAATCCATTGCACGTAATTACTTCATCACTGGTGCTAGAAGCGAAAATAAACGCATCATATTAGACCGATCTATGGTCATTTTCTCTGAAACAAAATAACTTCTACAAGGTTGCAATTCTATCCTTTCCTTTTTTAGTCCTTTTAAGTTTGTATCCAATTTAACGATAAGCAGTATGATTTTTCAATCTATCTACTAACGTTTAGGCCTATTCGCTCATGATATGTCAAATCTGCCATTGTGCAGAATAGGACATTGAATCAGATTTGCCATATGAAATTAAAAAAAGAGGAGGTAAGCTTAAAGGTAGGGTCTAAAATTCGTGAACTAAGGCTTAGCAAAGGACTAACCATCGAAAGGGTAGCTTTTGATTCATCAATGGAGTATACCCAGCTAAGTCGAATTGAATTAGGTAAAATTAACACTAGCATTTATCAGGTGTATAAAATTTCAGAATCTCTTTCAGTACCTGTTCCTGAAATTTTTCACGAATTAAATATAAAGAAAAACGGTTCGGGATTATAAAGTAGTTAACGATGTACTTACAAAATTTACATCCCAAATGAAACTATAGTACTAATTATAATTCTTACGTAACAAATGTTTAAGAATTAATGCAAAATATTTTAAGTGGAATCTAGCAATTATATAAAGTGGTCATCACATTATAAATATTTATTAATAATAGTAAAAAATTGAAATAACAAATATGAAAAATTATACATTTTATGTATTGATAATGTTAGCATTGTCAAGTTGTAGTAAAAGCAGTAATAGTTCAAATAATCAAAATGATATTCCTGGAAATTATAGCAATCCTGAGTTGCCATATAGTATTTATGTTAGTAAAAATCCTTCTGGTCTTTATACATTAAATGCAACAAGCGATCCTTTACATTTTGATTTTATTTATAATTTGACTTTTGACAGTGTGAATGTAGTGTCAGACTATAGTTTCACAATAAATGAATATGGTGTAGATAAAAAAACAAATTTTAATTATAAAACAATAGGGTCAGGAACATTTAAGAAAGATGGTGTATCTGGCAAGATGTATATTATTTATACAATTAGTCCGAGTAATTCTAAAGCTTTTGGAACTTTTACAAAAAACTAAAATTTAGTTTAAATATTAAATTGATATACTCCCTTATACTTTCAAAATAAAAATTAAATGTTTCCTAACATCTATCAAAACTTGGCGTATTTAAAAAAGCCAAATGATTAGGATTAAAAAAATAAAAAGAGTAAAAATGAAAAAAATCGCTTTTGCAATATCAATTACTTTAGCTCTTTTCAGTTGTTCTAAAAACGATACCACTACTACTAAATCGAATGATGTCAAATTAGGTGACAAATATAAAGGTGGGATAGTTGCTTATATTCTTCAATCATCAGATCCAGGATATATTCAAGGTGAAGTGCATGGTTTTATTGCAGCTGAGCAAGATCAAAGTACAACAATTCAGTGGTATAATGGATCTTTTACTAATACAGGCGCTACAGGCGCTTCAATAGGTAAAGGTTTAGCCAACACTAATACAATTATTGCAAATCAAGGAGCAACAGCTACTAGTTATGCAGCAGGATTGGCGAAAGCCTATAATGGAGGAGGGTTTAACGATTGGTATTTACCAAGTAAAGATGAGTTAAATAAATTGTACTTAGCAAAAGCAACTATTGGCACCTTTACTGAAGGCCATTATTGGAGTTCTACGGAGTACAGTCTAAACGATGCATGGAATCAGACATTCGACAATGGTAGCCAATATAGTAAGGGTAAGTCTAACACGAAGTGCGTTAGGGCTATTAGGTCTTTTTAAATTTTTCGCATAAATATTTACAACAATTATCTTAAAATAAACCATATGAAAAAAAATAGTTTTTTGATATTAATAATTTTTGCTCTTCTAATTATCTCCAGCTTCTCATGTAAAAAGGATAGTTCAAATTCAAGTACAATAACAACCTTATTGGGTAAGTGGAAATATGTTTCTCATACTGAAAAAGAAAACGGAGTAATTGTTGGCACTCCATATATAGGCAAGCCTGAAGATTATTTTGATTTTAAAGTTAATAATGTTTTAGAAGTTTTTTTTAACGGGCAAAAATTTTCAACTACATATTCAATTTCTGGAAATAAAGTTACAATTGTCAATAGCGGTTCTAACATGATATTTGAAATAACGTTTAATTCAAATAAATGCACATTGTATAACCAAGATTTAGTTCAGCACTATGAAGGGATTTTTCTTTTGCAAAAATAAATGAGTTGTAAAAAATATATTAATTCCCAGACAAACATTTAAGTTTCTTGAATGAATACTTTTTTTTAATTCCTACCTTAAAATCAAATAATTGTATTTCATAATAATTAATACAATAATTTAATTTAACATTCGTTTCCCCACCATGCAAAATTACATACTGAAATACTTCTGCGAAATGAACGTAGATATGCTTGAGCTAGTGCTTGATGATTCCAAAACATACCAGAATGTGTCTAAAGACCTCTTTTTAAAAAATTTAGATAAACTCTTTACGCGGTTCAAAGAAAGGAAAGACACCTCCCTTGTGCCATTTCCAGGTGTATGTTCAGCAGAAATATGTAATAAGGGCTGCACAGGGTTTGGTTTTGTAGGCAACCATTCTAAATGTCACACCGCTTTTATATTTGATGGTGATGAAACTCAAGTGAATGATATTTATATCTGCAACAGCTTTGAATCTGAAAGAAAAGACTTGTTGATGAATGATTTCTTGGCTTTTGAATTTGCAGATGATGAAGTGGCTGATTTTAAGCCCACCATTGATTACCTCTTACAACTTAAGCAATGTGAAAAGGCTTGTGATGAAATTATCAAAGATCAACCAACTTTTTTATACACTGATGATTATTTACAATGGGTAAATGAATACCGTCCATTATACCAATCATTACCAGATGTTTTCACTGGACACAACTATAAAAATTTCGATCAATTCAACCGATTGTTTAGTGTGATGAATAACCTTGTATTAATCTATGGCAAGGAATTTAAAGCTAAGAAAATGCTGGAGGCATATGAATTAATAGATCATAAATCAGAAGCTGAATTAATCCAATGGCTTCTTGATTATGAGCCATTTTGTGAAAAATTGATGTCTGAAGTTTGTTGCAATATGTTTACAGGAATTGCAGATCGGGAAGGCTTTATTGAATTAACCCAATTGCCTTCTGTAAAGGTGGAAATAGCTGCAATCAATAATGCTGTAGTTGCAGCTAATCTATACCAAAAGCTTTATTGGCCAATGCTTGAAAAACATGCAGCTTTTCCTTTAGATGAAGATTTGAGTTGGAGTAGCTATGCAAATGAAAAAAGGTACTCTCTAAAATTTCATTTAGATTTTAAAGCAATTGAAATGAAAAATTAACCCATCTTTGGGATTGCAAATTTTAAAATTAGGCTTATGAAACTTCTTTTTACTCTTATTTTCTCTCTATTATTACTTCAATTACAAGCACAAAAAAATAATGGAACTACTATTTTATTTGAATTCGATAAATCTATCGTTTCAGATACTTCTAAACAACTAATAAATAATTTTGTAAAAAATAATCTGCTAAAATCTCCATATAAGATTGAGCTTAGGGGGCATTGTGATTCATCTGGACCTTCTAACTATAATTATCTTCTTTCAAATAAAAGAGTAGATTCAGTTTATAGCTTCCTATTATCAGAAGGAATTGCTGATTCAAATATCATTATAAGGAAAGGTTATGGAGAAAAAAAGCCCCTTAATTTAAACGCTACCAAAGAGCAACGTAGATTAAATAGGAGGGTAGAAATAGTAATTCCTTCTGATAACAAGTTGTCAGGGACTAGCGTAACTATAGATCAAGTATTGTCTGGAACTAAACTGAAATCGGGGGATGTAATCACTTTAAAAAATTTAAATTTTGTTTCTAACACTCATACTTTGATTGACGAATCTTTACCTGTATTGAAAAAACTCTTAAAGATTATGAAATCAAATCCTAGTATGGTGATTAAAACTGAAGGTCATATTTGTTGCAGTGCACCAGATGAATTAGACTTTATTGATACTCAAACTGGAATTAGGGATTTATCTGTTGCACGTGCAAAAGCAGTTAAAGATTTTTTGATTAAAAATAAAATTAAAGCAAAGCGAGTTAGCTATGAAGGTTTTGGACCATCTAGACCAATTTTTCCCTTTCCTGAAAATTCTGAAGAGGAGCGACAAGCAAACAGACGTGTAGAAGTTATAATAGTTTCAATGTAACATTTTTTTACTAAAAGCTAAACTTAACCTTTATTATGAAAACAGTGTAATTTATTCGACTGAACCTAAAATAAATATTCAAACAAAAGGTAATTATTCAGCAGAGACGATGAATTTCAGGTGGAAATACCACAATAGCTATGATTCAGTTTGTAGTAATGTTGCCAATAAGTTTACCAAAATATTCACTGATCCAGTTGTATCCTTTCATTGTATCATGGCTACCCAATATTTAGTGGTATATGAATATTCTGGCTATATGGAAATATCATCTGAATATTCTGATAAAACGGAATTGGCAAAAAGATAAAAATTAATCATTATGAATGAAATATTTAATTGGTGTGTCAAGCTCCTTGAATTGACAGCACAACAATTTGGAACAACCTATGAGGTTATTAATGTGTGGATATTTTGCATTATTGAACCCATTGTATTTTTAATTATGCTAATCTTCCTAGTATTCCAGAGAAGGAAAATTAAACGATTAAAAATAATAGTGGATGCAAATAATAAATAAATCTAAATTAATGCTCAACAAAATAGTGTTTTATACAAAAAAATCCTTATCATATTGTTCTAATAGATTGAGCGTAGTACAACTGTTATCTTTAATATTTATTCCAATTTTTTTTAAATTTAATAGCCTAATATCTTCAAACTTTTGGATATTTCTTATAATCGTATCTGTAATTATTCAATTTATTAATATAAAATGGATATCTGGACTTTTGTTTGGCATTCTTTGTCTTATAATTATTAGTTTTTCAGTTCTTCTATTCATTTTAAATTTATTCCCAACTCGTGAGGGTATCCACAAAGAATATGCAGAGCGTTATGAGGATAGGAGTGAAATTCAAAGGATAATAGGTGTAGGGATTCCTAAATTTAAAATTACTGAGTCTAAGCTTATCCATTATCAAGATTTCGATTTTGAATTTGAAGTACAAACCAAAATTGAATTTGTTACACCTCCTGATCTTAAATTTTATAATACTCTTGATAGCATTTGTTCACTCCCTATGCCTAAAAAACCCAACGAAAATTCAAGTTATTTTTATTACGGGATAGAAAGTATTCAGGGGTGCTGGTCAAAAGATAGTATCAATTATAAATATATTAGAAGTTCTGATTCTAGACCTAAATTCTTACATAGTAGCGATGCGTATTTTATTTTTGAAATT
>CANCRO010000104.1 GCA_947380605.1 Chitinophagaceae bacterium | reverse complement strand
CACTACACTGCCCTAGCAGCAGCGAATGCACTAATTTCTGATTTCATTGCTTGCAAATAATCGATATCATCAAATCCATTGATCAGGTTATTTTTTTTATAACCATTCATCTCAAAAGATTGACTAGCTCCAGTTGCTAAAATAGTAATTGTTTGATTCGGTAAGCTTACCTCTATTTTAGTATGGGGATCTAATTCAATAGCAGTAAAAATTTGAGTCAAAAACTCAGGGCTTACCTGTACTGGTAAAATCCCCATGTTGATTGCATTATTTTTAAAAATATCAGCAAAAAAACTAGATACTACACAACGAAAACCATAATCATAAATAGCCCATGCGGCATGCTCTCGACTACTTCCACTGCCAAAATTATTTCCACCAACTAGGATCTTTCCTGTATAGATCGGATTATTTAAAACGAAATCTTTCTTTGGTGAATCATCCGCATTGTATCTCCAATCTCTAAACAAATTATCACCAAAAGCTTCGCGCTTAGTAGCTTTCAAAAAACGTGCAGGAATAATTTGATCCGTATCTACATTCTCGATGGGTAAAGGAACTGCAGAACTTGTAAGGGTAGTAAATTTATCGTATGCCATAAAATTAATTAATAATTGATTAACTGAAAACTGAACACTTAAAACTAAAGAATTACATCAACCCCCTAGGGTCTGTAACGTAACCAGTAACTGCTGCTGCTGCTGCTACCAAAGGACTTGCCAGCATAGTTCTACTACCAGGACCTTGACGACCTTCGAAATTTCTGTTACTAGTACTTACCGCATATTTACCTGCAGGAACTTTATCATCATTCATTGCAAGGCAAGCAGAGCATCCAGGTTGACGAAGCAAAAATCCTGCTGCTGTCAATATATCTAGAATTCCTTCTTCTTTTATTTGTGCTTCTACAATGTGAGATCCAGGTACGATCCATGCAGTAACATGTTCTGCTTTTTTTCTACCTTTTATGATGGATGCAAAAGCTCTAAAATCTTCAATACGACCATTGGTACAACTTCCTATAAATACGAAATCAACTTTTTTACCAATCATCTGTTCTTTTTCTTCAAAGCCCATATAGGCCAATGACTTTTCATAAGTAGCCGTGCCACCTTTTAAGTCAACTCCCTTTGGAATTGATTTGGAAATACCCATTCCCATTCCTGGATTAGTTCCATACGTAATCATTGGCTCAATGTCTGCTGCATCAAAGTTGTATTCAGCATCAAACTTTGCACCAGCATCAGTAGAAAGGGTTTTCCAATAAGCCAGCGCTTTATCCCAAGCAGCGCCTTTAGGGGCTAACTCACGACCATTGATATACGCAAAAGTAGTTTCATCTGGAGCGATCATACCGCCGCGAGCTCCCATTTCAATACTCATATTACAAACGGTCATACGACCTTCCATACTCATTTTTTCAAAAACATCCCCTGCATATTCTACAAAATATCCCGTAGCACCTGAAGTAGTTAATTTTGAAATGATATAAAGTGTTACATCCTTAGGTGTAACCGCCTTACCCAAACTACCGTTGACGTTGATACGCATTTTCAATGGCTTAGGTTGCATGATACATTGAGAGGACAAAACCATTTCTACTTCAGAGGTACCAATACCAAATGCAATAGCTCCAAATGCACCATGAGTAGAGGTATGGGAATCTCCACAAACGATCGTCATTCCAGGAAGGGTGATACCATTTTCTGGTCCAACTACATGCACAATCCCATTTTTTGGATTACCTAAACCCCAATGTGAAATACCATATTTAGCAGAATTTTGCTCCAATGCCTTTAACTGATTCGCAGATAAAGGATCAGCAACAGGTAAATGTTGATTGATGGTAGGAGTATTATGGTCGGCAGTTGCAAAAGTGTGTTCAGGATACATTACTTTCAAACCACGGTTTTCCAAACCTAAAAAGGCAACTGGACTTGTCACTTCATGAATAAAATGACGGTCTATAAAGAAAACATCTGGGCCATCTTCGATTTTTCTCACTACGTGGGCATCCCAAACTTTATCAAACAGTGTACTTGGCATATGGCTCATTGTTGGTTTTTTAATTATTTGCAAATATCCATTGTAATTAGGAAAAAATTGCAAAAAATCACTTAAAAATCAATGAGTTTTGAATTAAACCTTGAAAATGAATGAAAAAAATTTGATTTTAAGTACTAAGACAACAAAAAGCAAGCTTGCTGTTCCTTTTGAGTTGAAGGAATTAGCATTTTTTATACTATAAAAAGAAAGGCTTACTACTTATTAATACGCTGTACCAAATAAAGTCCAGATAATACCAAGGCCACACCTAAAAAAGTAAACCAAGTGATCGGTTCATGCATCATCATTTTTGCAAGAGCAAAACCAAATATGGGACATAAAAAAAGCCAAAAAGAAGCGCTCACAGGATTTTGTTTAACTAAATACAACCATAATTGAACAGCTACAATTGAAACGGGAATAGAAAGCCAAAGTACCGCCTTCCAAAATTGAGCATCAAAGACATTTTTATCGGGTTGATAAGTAATTAACAATACAGGCAATAGAAAAATTCCACCAAAAATAGTCTGCCAACCATTAATGGTTAATAGTTGTAAACCATTCCATTGCACACGTGAATAATAGATGGTGGCAAAGGAATAAACTATCATAGCAGTTAATAAAATCCCTATTCCAAAAGGAGTAGCATAACTGTGTTGTATTAATGGAAATGCAGCAATTGTTACACCCAATAAACATAATGACAAACTTAGAAAATGCCGTTGAGTGACGGTATGTGCAAGTAAACTCACCGCAATTAAAGAAATAAATACAGGGTTAATGGCTACAGCCAAACTACCTAAACCAGCTGAAACCTGTTGCATTGCGATTACGTATAAACCTAAATACAGAGAAACATTTAAAAAACCATACACCATAATATAGCGAAATTCTCCTTTTGATGGTAAACGATTGCCTAAAATAACATGAGAAATAAAAAGCATTAATAATCCAGCAATTAAAAATCGAATGGAAGAAATTACAAAAGGTTGGGCAGAGGTTAATCCAATTTTTGTTGCGGTAGAAGCAGAAGACCATAAAATTGATAATGCCAATCCTGCTAAAAAAAATTTCCAATTACCCAGTGAATGTAAACGAAAATTAGTAGAACCCTTATATATTTTTGACAATTTATTTTTTATTTTAATTTGCTGATAATTAATTATTTACCATAATTAATTAATTTTTATAATTAATAATTGAAAGGTAATAATACATTATTTCAATTCCTCGAAAATACCTGAAAGCTTATTTTTGCGAACGTTATCCCAAGTAAAATAACGGCCATTCATAGCAACATAGACTCCTACCGGTAAGGATTGCGCGAAAGCCAACGCACTACCAAGATTAAACAACCCGTCTGAGCTTCCAAATTTAATAGGAATCATGGCGCCAGTAAGTATGATTGTTTTATTGATATTATTTTCAGCTAACACCCTTGCGGTATTTTCCATGGTATCCGTACCATGGGTAATCACAATCTGGCTTTCACTACACTGCTTACATTGATGAACAATTAGCGCTCTGTCTTCATCGGTCATTTCAAGGCTATCTAACATCATTAGTGTCCGTATTTCTACCGAGACCTTGTTTCTTCCCATTTCCAAAAGATCATTCAAATGGGTATCTTTAAAAAATAGTTGACCATTGAGCTCATTATATTCTTTATCAAAAGTGCCCCCCGTTATAAAAATCCTTATAGACATATATTAAAATTATATCATTTAAAACGACCTAATCTTTTAGAAACACTCCTACTCAATAAGGTTATTTCGCTTTCTGTACATCATTGTTTTTCATAAAATCTAGTATTTCTTTATACCGATGATTATATGAATTTAAAAATTGAGTAATCATTGGTTTGTGTTTTTTACCCTTTAACGTATAAAATATTGGATCTAAATTTAATTTACGTAATGAGGTAACTAACAAATCATTTCCCATTGCAATGGAAGGATAAGTTTTTTCCCCAACATAAATTAACATAGGAGGAATTGTCTTGTTTAGAAAATAAATGGGGGACGCATCTTTCCAGGAAACAGGATTATTGGTAAAGGTTTGAATAAAAGTATTACCCTCAGGAAATTTAGATTCCTTCAAATAAGAGTACATATCAATGCCAGCAGCATCAATTAAAATGGTTCCCTTAATGGGGTTGGATATACCTAATTTATCAAAATAATCATTGCGCACGCTAATCAGTGCACCTAAATGACCTCCTGCCGAATGACCGGAGATATAAATTTTATTGGGATCCCCACCATATTTTTCAATATTTTCTTTAACCCATTTAACCGACATCGCAACATCTGCTGCCATCACATCATAGGTTGCAGCCGGACTTTTTGGATAATCTAATATCACTGTAACCACATTTTTTCTAGCCATTCTATTTCCTAAAAAATTATAGAGTGATTTGTGGCCTGAATTCCAAGTACCTCCATATACAAAAATGAAAACATCTTTCAACTTCCCTTTTTTACGGGGAGAAAAAACATTTAATTTTTGTTCAGCAATATTTTTAGTGCTGTCCGCATTTAAATAAGTTATATCCTTACTGCGATTCACTATTTTAAATGCACAACTAGAAATAGCTAGAATGCAAAAAATAGCCAGTAAAACATTGGAAAGGTTCTTTATCATTTTTACATCGATTGAATAAAAAAAAAATTGATTTAAATATCAACTAGAAAATAGGCTATAAAATTACGTACAATGTATAATTAACAAATGAAATTTTGCAAATTGGGGCCAAATAGAGAAAACAAAAATTAAAAACCACGTAACTTTGACTTAAATTAAATTGATCAATGACCTCCTTATCAGTAAATATCAATAAGATAGCTACTCTGCGAAACAGTCGTGGGGGTAATAATCCTAATTTGGTAGTCACTGCATTAGCTATCGAAAGATTCGGTGCCAATGGAATTACTGTTCACCCCCGCCCCGATGAGCGACATATTCGATATGCTGATGTCTTTGATTTAAAGAAAGCAATACACACTGAATTAAATATTGAAGGAAATTGTAGAGAAGATAAATTTGTACAATTAGTCCTCAACAATAAACCAGCCCAGGTAACATTGGTTCCCGACACCTTAGGGCAACTCACCTCTAATCATGGATGGAATACGATTGAGCATAAGGATTATTTAATTGAGATGATTCAAATTTTTAAAAATGCAGGAATTCGCACTTCCATCTTTGTAGATCCCATTGCTGAAATGATAGAAGCAGCATCGCTTACTGGTACTGACCGAATTGAACTCTATACCGAATCCTATGCAAAATTATTTGCGGAAGGTCAAAAACAAATAGCCATTGAACCTTTTATAATGGCAGCCAAAAAAGCTACTGAATGTAATTTGGGAATTAATGCAGGTCATGATCTTGATTTTAATAACCTTTTATATTTTACTCAACATATCCCAGGCTTATTAGAGGTGTCCATTGGGCATGCGCTGATTTGTGATGCACTCCATTGGGGATTAGAAAATACTGTTCAATTGTACAAAAGACAATGTAGCGAAAACCTCACCTCTACTCATTAAGCTGACCATAATTATCTTGTACGAATCATCTTTATTTATTCGCTTCCGTTCCAGCCCATAGTTCATAGATTATTAATTTCAAATTTTACCTATAAAAAAATCCTTCCGAAATTAATCGGAAGGATTCAATATTATTTTACCATTTTGTTCAGTTGATTTATATCAACTTTAAAAAAATTATCCTAAATAAGCTTTCAAAGCACCACTATATCTAGCTTTCTGCAGACGCTTAATGGCTCTTTCTTTAATTTGTCGAATACGTTCTTTTGTTAAATCATACTTCTGACCAATTTGTTCTATCGTTACCCCATTTTCACCATCCAAACCAAAGTAGGCATTTACGATTTCAGCTTCACGAGGACTCAAAGATTTAAGTACCCGACGAATTTCATTTCTTAAAGAATCATGCATAACATCCTCATCGGTATCATCACCGCCTTGAAGTAAATCTCCCATAGCCACATCTTCTGCTTCATGTACTGGTGCATCCAATGAAGTATGGCGAGTATTACTTTGAAAAATATTATTAATCTCCGTTTCACTCATTTCTAATAATTCTGCCAATTCTTCTGTAGAAGGCTCACGCTCATGCTCTTGTTCAAAAGCCATGTAAGCCTTGTTGGCTTTATTATACGTACCAATTTTATTTTGAGGTAAACGAACCAACCTACCCTGTTCAGCTAAAGCTTGTAATATGGATTGGCGAATCCACCAAACAGCATAAGAAATAAATTTAAAACCTTTGGTTTCATCAAAACGTTGAGCAGCTTTTATAAGACCAAGATTTCCCTCATTAATCAAATCACTTAATGAAAGCCCTTGGTGCTGATATTGTTTGGCAACTGATACCACAAAACGAAGATTGGCTTGAACTAATTTATCCAATGCACGTTGGTCACCCATTTTAATTTTCTGTGCCAAAATGGTTTCCTCTTCGGGAGTAATCATTGAAATTTTAGAAATTTCCTGCAAGTATTTTTCTACCGCTTGGGAATCCCTATTAGTAATCTGTGTTGCTATCTTAAGTTGCCTCATTGTAAAATATTAAATTCAGAATATCGAAAAATTAAACCGCTTACTAATTTATGAATATGATATAAACAGCGATGAATACAAAATATACAAAAAGTAATCAGCAAAGTTACAAATCTTATCTTATATTCCATAGAGTTGTTGTAAAAACACCAAAATAGAATGTATCATTTTTAATATTATAAATATATTTAATTTAATAAATATAAACCGCCGTAAAGGCTTTGAGCTTTTGGGCTTAACAGTCCAAAAGCTATCAGTCAACTTATATTTTCACAGTATATTTGCCTTATGATAATTGACTTAAGATCAGACACTTTCACCAAGCCATCTCCTGCAATGCTGGAAGCTATGTTCACCGCCAAAGTAGGCGATGACGTTTTTGGAGAAGATCCCACTGTAAACGAGCTAGAATCTATAGCAGCTAATATGTTTCAAATGGAAGAAGCTGTATTTTGTCCAAGTGGAACAATGACCAATCAGATTGCCATCAAATGTCATACACAACCAGGCCAGGAAGTTATTTGCGAGAAATTAAGCCATGTATATATTTATGAAGGTGGTGGAATCGCATTCAATAGCAATTGCCAGGTTAAACCCATTGAGGGAAATCGTGGAAGGATTACATCGGAAGAAGTTGTAGAGGCCATTAATCCCAATGACATCCATAAAGCCAGTACAGGATTAGTTAGTTTAGAAAATACAGCCAATAGAGGTGGTGGAAGTTGCTATGACTTTAAAGAAATTATTAAAATCAAAGCAATCTGTTTAGATAATAATTTGCCCCTTCATTTAGATGGCGCTAGATTATGGAATGCAATGGTAGCTAATGGAGAAAATGCAAAACAATATGGCGAAATTTTTGACAGCATCTCCATTTGTTTGAGTAAGGGTTTAGGAACTCCTGTAGGAAGCTTATTACTAGGAAAAAAGGATTTCATCAAAAAAGCAAGAAGAATTCGCAAAGTTTTTGGTGGAGGAATGAGGCAAGCAGGATATTTAGCAGCAGCAGGAATTTATGCATTAGAAAATAATATCCAAAGACTGGCACAAGATCATCTGCATACCAAAAAAATTGCAGCAGCTTTAGCCAAAAAAGATTTTGTTGGCACCATCATGCCGGTAGAAACCAATATCCTCATCTTTGAATTAAAAGGAAGATTTACTGCCAAAAGTTTTGAAAAGGAATTGGCCCAATCTGGTATTTATACTATTGCCATATCTCCTACTCAAATTAGGATGGTCACTCATTTAGACGTCACCGAGGAAATGGTAACACAGCTTATTTCAATCATCGAAACACTTTAATTGGGATAACCCTTTAATTCAACACTGATCAATAAATATACACTACTCATTAATAAAATTATGTTTCCAAAAATCAACCCTACTAGTACCAAAGCGTGGAAAGAATTAAATGTTCATTTTGAAGAGATGAAGAACGTTCACATGAAAACGCTTTTTGCAAAGGATGAAAATAGATTCCAATCCTTTTCTATTCAAACGGATCAATTAGTATTTGATTTTTCAAAGAACATCATTACGGACAAGACATTTCAATTGCTTCAAGAGCTTGCCATTGAATGTAAACTACAAGAAGCTATCAAAGCTATGTTTGCAGGAGAGAAAATTAATGATTCTGAAAAAAGAGCCGTACTTCATACCGCTTTAAGAAATTTTTCCAATTCACCCGTTTTGTTTGAAGGCAAAGATGTTATGCCTGATGTAAAAGCTGTTTTACAACAGATGAAAAGTTTTTGTAAAAAAATTCATTCAGGCGAATGGAAAGGCTATAGTGGCAAAAAAATAAAATATATAGTCAATATCGGTATTGGCGGAAGTGATCTTGGACCAGTAATGGTTACAGAAGCATTGAAGCCATATTGGGTAGAGGGTATACAAACTTATTTCGTAAGCAACGTAGATGGTACGCATATTGCAGAAACCTTAAAGAAAGTAAATGCTGAAGAGACTATTTTTCTTATTGCATCAAAGACTTTTACCACCCTTGAAACAATGACTAATGCTCATTCAGCGAGGGAATGGTTTTTACAACAGGCAAAACAAGAGTCACATATTCCCCTTCACTTTGCTGCGCTTAGCACCAATGAAGCTGCTGTAGTAAAATTTGGCATTGCCCCTGAAAACATGTTTGGATTTTGGGATTGGGTAGGTGGAAGATATAGTTTATGGAGTGCCATTGGATTGTCAATCGCTTTAACGATTGGCTATGATAATTTTGAAGAGCTTTTGAAAGGAGCCCATGAAGCGGATCTTCATTTTTCAAATAATTCATACGAAAAAAATATACCTGTTATCATGGCTTTGTTAGGGATATGGTACGGCAATTTTTATAAGGCTAGTTCTGAAGCTATCTTGCCATACGATCAATACCTTCATCGTTTTGCTGCCTATTTTCAACAAGGAAATATGGAAAGTAATGGCAAATATGTAGATCGAAATGAAAAGGAAGTAAATTATCCAACAGGTCCAGTAATTTGGGGTGAGCCAGGAACCAATGGTCAGCATGCTTTTTATCAATTACTTCATCAAGGAACCCAGCTAATTCCTTGTGATTTTATAGCCCCTGCTATCTCACACAATCCTTTAGGCGAACACCATCCAATACTGATGAGTAATTTCTTTGCGCAAACAGAGGCTTTAATGAA
>CANCRO010000103.1 GCA_947380605.1 Chitinophagaceae bacterium | reverse complement strand
CCTTTCCAATTGTCTGTTCTAAAAGAGGATGCTGGCAAATCAGCACTATTGTAAAGATTAGCATCTTCTGGATTATTGCTCCATGCATAGCGAACTGCAACTGGATGTTGCACCTCAGAAGAACTTATTTGAAGCGTATTGACCCCAGTGATTTTTCCTGTCGCCCAATGAAACTGATGATCTTCTCCTGCTATTGCAAATCCTTTAAGGTAACCATACTTATCTTTTATCTTAATTCCAGTTCCGATTTGATCAAAGGTTAGGGTAACCTTATTCCCTTCCACATTCATTGATTGATAAACAGGACCAGTGTAAACAATGTCTTTTTGATAAGCGACTTTCAATCCTGCTAATGCCAATCGCAATCCTACCGTTTGCTTATCTTTTGGATGAATGTCTAAGGCCTCGCCTACATCAGTAGTAACCGCCATTCCTGTATTCGGCAAAGCAAGTGTCATACTCTGTGATTCTCTTAATTCAGCCCAATCACTTTCTACAGGTATTGAATCCGGTTTTTTAAAATTTGCTAACTGCACAAACAAGAAGGGAAAATCTCCTTGATTCCAATGTGTTCTCCAATCTTTAATTAGATCAGGAAACACCCGTCGGTATTGCTTAGCCCTTTCTGCATTTGATTCTCCTTGATACCATATTGCACCTTTAATTGCGAAAGGAACCAATGGATGAATCATTGCATTGTAAAGTAAGGTTGGGTAAGAATTTGGACTTAATACCGCATTGAATTTTACAATGCCCACTTTGTATTTCCAACTACCCACCAATGAAATGTATTGGTCTCCTGATTGCAAATACAAGGTAGCAGGATTCCCGTATACTCCTCCCATTCCTCCGATATCTTCTATTCGAACAGTAATAATATTTTTGCCCTCTTTTAGTAAGCCAGTAGTAATAGGATAGACTCTTGATTTTTCTGCTTGTAATTTTGTAGAGCCTATTAATTCGCCATTTATATAAGTGCTGTCAGAGTCATTTATTTTAGCCAAATAAAGTGTTGATTTTTGTTTTGCTTCAGCCGCACTGAGGTTAATCTCTTTTCTAAACCATACAATTCCATCCACTCCTTGAAGTCCATTCGACTCAATATAGCCAGGAAGCTCCATCGTTTTCCATGCAGCATCATTATAGGTAGATGCAGCCCAAAGCGCTTGGCCATTTTTCATTCCCTTATCTATAGTAGATGTTTCACCCACTCTTTGTTTCACTTCATTTTCAACCGATTTAGCATAGTCATCTAAATTCACCTTTTTGAGCTGCGCTAGTTGATTGGTAAAATCTGGATTTTGTCCAATTGTTTGTTCACTGGTCCATGTTTCTGCAATCGTTCCACCCCAAGAACTATTAATTAATCCAATAGCAACATTTAATTTTTGATGGAGCTCTCTTCCAAAGAAATAGCCTACTGCGGAAAAATGGGAG
Organism: Chitinophagaceae bacterium; assembly: GCA_947380605.1. Lineage (GTDB taxonomy): Bacteria > Bacteroidota > Bacteroidia > Chitinophagales > Chitinophagaceae > Ferruginibacter. Next base: position 8,047 of record CANCRO010000103.1, on the reverse strand, counting down.
GAGGTAGCAGGAGAACACTGCGCCCATTCTCCATCCTGTAGTTGCTCCTGTTGCTGATGGGATATTCTTTTTTTGACAGTAAAAAGTCGAATGTTAGGATAGTTAGATGCTGCCACTTCAGCCTCTCCATTTTTAGAGGTAATCAATTGAAACTCCATATTGGATTGTCCTGAACAAACCCATACTTCTCCAATCATAACATTTTCAAAACTAAGATTTGTTTTTCCTTGAATGGTTAGTTGATAAGGACCGCCATAATTCATAGCAGGAAGTTGGACATTCCATTTACCCTCCTTGTCTGCAGTGGTTGACATAGTGGATTGATCTAAGGTAACCGTTACTTTCTCTCCAGGAGTTGCCCATCCCCAAACAGGAATGGCGATTCCTTTTTGAAGAACCATATTATTACTGAAGTAAGTCGGAACTTTTACTTGAGCAGTTAATGAACCTACCAAGAATAACATTAGTAAGGTTGCCCAATTTTTAGATTTGAAAATCAATCGCATGGCTGGATAAGTTTAATTATAGAAAATGTTTTACTATTTTTTAATTGCAGAAAAACTAGGCTAAATAATTACATTTTCAATCAGGTCGAAGTGGTCAATTTTTTTCGACAAAACAAAAGGAGCATTTTAGCAAGCTTTTCTTGATTTAAAGATATGGTTTTAGCGCGAATTGATCATGCTATACAATCCACCATAACTTTTTTTCTTAATAAAAAAGGGTTGGCGACTTTTCAATCACCAACCCCTTATAATTTATTTCGGTTAAGGCTAATCGTTATCCTTTTTTGGTTGTTCTTTTACAAAGGCAGCCCTTACAGGTGATGGTGCTGGTTTGCCTTTAAGTCCCTGCCAAAGAATTTCATTCATTACTAAATCTGGTACCCTATCTTCTTTACTCCAATCATATTTTTCAGATAGAACCGCCATGGCTGATCCTGTTTTAGCTTTGGGGTTTCTATCATTCAAATTAATATTAGCTGGCAAATGATTAAAAACTGAATTGTCTGGTTGACTAGTGAATGAGCGCCACATTGGAGTAGCAGCCGCATCAAATTGAGTCATTGGCGGAAGGCCTAAAATTAATTCCATAGTTCTAAGCATGCCAGAAGTGGTATACATGGTATGGTCAACAAAACTACGTTTTACATAAGGGCCTACTACATAAGCTGGACTTCTATGAGCATCGACATGATCAGGACCATTTTGTGCATCATCTTCTAAAATAAAAACAACTGATTCTTTCCAAATAGCACTCTTACTTAAATGATCAACGAACATACCTACCGCTAAGTCGTTATCTGCCACATGAGAATAAGGAGTTAGACTTCCTGCGCGCATCCCTTCTGTATGATCATTACCCATTCTGATTGTATTAAATTTTGGAACCGCTTGAATCGCTATCAAGGAATCAAAATCCTTTTTCCACTGTCTAAATCTAACTGTATCTCTTACGGCTAATCCATAAGGAGCAAATGCTGCTGAATGTCCTTTTAAAGATTCCAATCTTGGTTTGGTGCCAAAATCATCTGCAACGAATTCACCATAAGAACGGTAACTCACGTTGTTTTTAGCACAAAAATCCCAGATAAAACCATCTTTATTATTTCCAATTTTTAAAGTTGCTGATGTGCCATGTGTTCCACCTTTTCCACCATAATTAGCTGGCCAATTTTTTTCTACATAATCATTTGCATAAGCACCCATACTCCAATTATGTCCATCTGCACTTACCTCAGCGTCTACATAAAAATTGTCCAGTAATACATACTCTCTTGCAAACTTGTGTTGATTGGGAGTAACATGATTTCCAAATAATAATAAACTAGTATCCCCATTACCCCCTTTTACATCACTCAACACTTGATCAAAAGTTCTATTTTCTTTGATGATATAAAATACATACTTAATGGGTGACGGATCTCCCACTTTCATTGGAATAGGATTGCCTGCTTTACCTTCTGCATTCAATTCTTTTTGCTTTGTATAGGGAGTATTTTTATATACTGCTTTAGAAAAAATAGCTAACTGCTCCTTAGATGGTTCACTAAAAATACTCAATGTCCCCTTGAACAGAGAGCCAATATATTGCACATCTACTGGTTTAGTACTATCTGCAGCATGACTTAATACTACTTGCTTTTTATTGATTGGATTGGGACCAAAAGGATTGGCATAGGAGCTTAAACCCTTACCATTTAATACATACACCTTCTTTCCTAAAACTTTCACATTGGTAGGATACCAACCAACAGGAATAAATCCTTTTGATTTACTTTTTGATAGTAAAGACACATCGAATACCGAAAGACAATTGTTATCTGCATTAGCAATATATAATGTCTTCTCATCTTCACTCAAAGCTAAACCATTACTGGTTGATCCAGAAGGAGACCCTGGATACAATGCAGCACTCAATGTTTCAACAACTGTATTATTTTTGGTATTAATTACAGAAACTGAATTGTCTTGCGAATTCGCAACAAAAAGATAATTGCCTTTCTTATTCAACAACAGTTCATTCGGATGATCGCCCACAGCAACCTCTGCGCTAATCTTAGCGTTTTCAATATCATAAATCAAAACTTTTTTATCTCCCCAAAGACTGATGTACAATACTTTTTTATCCAAAGACAATTTACAAGCGTATGCTTCTGCACCTAGTTTTAATTGGTTGATGAGTTGCTTAGTTGCTAAGTCAAATACATATAAACTTTTTGCCTCCTTGGTAACTACAAATAATTTTTTATTAACCGTTTCATCCACATCCAATCCTGCAGTACCAATTGCAAAGGGCCAAGGTTTGCCTAATAAAAAAGAATCCACCAACTTCATTTTACTATCATTGATTGCATATTTATTCACACGATTATCATGTCCACCAGAAACATAAAGCGATTGATCATTTTCGCTAAAAGCTATTCCATACCATGCTTTTGGAATAAACATACTATCTACCACTTGTGCTTTTGCAATATCGATTAGTTGAATACAATGAATGCTTTGTCCATTATTAGTAACTGCCATCAACTTTTTATTATTACTGATGACCATATTTAATGGAAGATCGCCCAAACCGATATTTTTACCAATTGGAGTAATGGACCAGCCATTAGGCAATAGCACCCGCTTAGCATCTAATTGAGCAATAGATTGAGCAAATAATAAGTTGCTTGCTGAAATGAATGTAAATAATACTGCTAAAATCCAGTTTTTCATTGTTGATTTTTTTAAAAGTGGTTGAGTTACAAAATATAGCTCAAGTTATTTTTGAAATTCGACGTATCCAAAATTTCAAAAATATCAAATTGTTAACCTGTACTCTTGACTGATTACTATAAAAACTATATTTCTTAAATATACGAAAATGAAAGGAAATGATAAGAATGATTATTGGCAGAAAAGTGTAAATAGTACTTTTTGAAAATCCCTTCAAAATAAAAATACTTTATATTTGTTTAACCTCTTTTAACATCACTGAAATTTACTAATGGAATACCGCAAACTAGGAAAGACGAATGAGCAGCTATCCGTTCTAGGATTTGGCGCCTCACCACTTGGAAATGTTTTTGATGTATGCGAAGAAAAAGTGGGTGTGAACGCCGTTCATTATGCGATCGACCATGGTGTAAACTTTTTTGATGTCTCCCCTTTTTACGGAATCACGCTTGCCGAAACAAGATTAGGTAAGGCCTTAGTAGGAAAACGTAAGAACATTTTTTTAGCTACCAAATGTGGGCGATACGACTTGCGTGTTTTTGATTTTTCTACCAAGCGCATCATGGCAAGTATCGATGAATCTCTTCAAAGATTAAAAACCGATTATGTAGACTTATTTCAACTTCATGATATTGAATTTGTATCGAAAGAGCAGATATTAAATGAGGCAATGCCAGCAATAGAAAAAATTAAGGCGGCTGGAAAAACAAGATTTATTGGAATTTCAGGTTTACCCGTTCGCTATTTAGCTGAAATTGCTAGACAAGTAGAATTAGATACCGTCCTTTCATGGGCACATTATAATTTACTTCAAGATGAAATAAATAATGATTTAGTTCCGCTGTCAAAAGAAAAAAATTTTGGATTGATGAATGCAGCGCCGCTTATGCAAAGGATTTTATCAGATGCTCCATTACCTGAATGGCATAATGCTCCAAAAGAGATGATAGCCATTCAACCTACCTTATTAAAAATTTGTAAAAAATATGGCGCGCGTCTAAGTGATGTAGCCATGCGTTATGCGATGGATCATCCACACATCACTACTACCATTGTAGGAATGAATAGCATGAGTAATATTCAACAAAACGTCGCTTCATTAGATTTTAAAATTCCTCCAGAACTTTTAGCGGAGTTAAACTCAGTAATTGCCCCTGTTAAAAATTTAATGTGGTACGAAGGGCAACCAGAAAATAATATTCCTCGACCATAACTTTATTATGAAAGCATTATTTCTAACCGCCATCGGCCAAACTGAGATTAAAGAAATTGACAAGCCCATTCCTAAGGCGGATGAAGTTTTATTAAAAATTGGGATGGTTGGATTCTGCGGTGGTGACCTAAATGGTTTTAAAGGTCTTTTTGAATTACAAGAATATCCCAATGTATTAGGACATGAAGTAGGAGGAACTATTGAAGCAATGGGAAACCAAGTACCTAACAATTTTAAAATTGGTGATAAGGCTACTGTTTACCCTTATTTAAATTGTGGTAAATGTATCTCCTGTAGAAAGGGTAGACGAAATGCATGTCAGGATAATAAGACCATGGGAGTTAGGCGCCCCGGTGCAATGACTCATTACATTAGCATTCATTGGCAGGATTTATTTCTTTCTGAAAAACTTTCATTGAAGGAGCTTGCGTTGGTAGAGCCGTTAACTGTAGGCTTTCATGCGGCGGCAAGAGGCAGAGTGACTAGTAAAGACAAAGTAGCAGTGATTGGTTGTGGAATTGTTGGAATGGGAGCGATTGCATCTGCTGTCAATAGAGGTGCGGAAGTAATTGCAATAGACATCGATGATGCCAAAATGGAGATTGCAAAAAAAATTGGAGTAGCGCATACTATTAATACCAACAATGAAAATTTACATGAAGCGCTGATGCGGATTACTGATGGTGATGGTCCAGATGTAATGATTGAAGCGGTAGGAAATGCAATTACTTATCGAGCTGCTGTAGATGAGGTAGCTTATACTGGCAGAGTGGTTTGCATTGGCTATGCAAAATCTGCGGTAGAATTTAATACGGGTATTTTTGTTCGTAAGGAAATTGAAATATTAGGATCAAGAAATTGTACCGACGAATTTCCAGAAGTCATTGCTTATTTAGAAGCGGGCAAATTTCCTGTAGAAGCAGTAATTTCAAAAGTAGTATCACTAGAGCATGCTGGAGCTGCATTGGCTGATTGGGCAATGAATCCAAAAGGTATTACAAAAATAATGGTCGATTTTGAAAAATAAAATATGATAAAATCTTGTGCAACCATCGCCTTGGTTCCAGCAATAAAATCGGGCCCTTGGATTTATTGGGATGATTTGGAAAAAAGTTTAGCGCATGCTTCTTCCTTGGGATTTGATGCAGTAGAATTATTCACTGAATCTTCTAATGCCTTAGATATTGAGTCAACTAAATTACTTTTAGAAAAATATAAATTGGCTATTGCAGCGGTTGGTTCGGGTGCTGGAAAAGTGATTCATGGATTCACCTTAACAGATCCTGATAAAGCGATAAGGCAAAAAGCAATTGATTTTATAGCCAACATGATTTCTTTTGGTGCGGCTTTTAATGCGCCTACAATTATTGGATCGATGCAAGGAAATATAGTTGCAGGTGGATCTCGAGATCAAGCAATGCTATGGCTTGCAGAAGGATTAAGTTTTTTAGGTAAGCAAGCTGCAGCGCAGGGAGTAAAATTAATTTATGAACCATTAAACCGTTACGAGTCTAATTTGCTCAATACCCTTGAAGAGAGCGTTCAATTTTTAAACAAATACCAAATTAAGCAGGTAGGATTATTAGCCGATTTATTTCATATGAATATAGAAGAAGCTGATATGGCTGCTAGTATTCGAACCTATGGTGATTCTATCATACATGTACATTTTGCAGATAGCAATCGACGACCAGTAGGCAATGGACATACTAACTTTAGCGAAGTAGCTAAAGCCTTAAAAGAAATAAATTACTTTGGCTATGTTTCTGCTGAAGCATTTGCTTGGCCTAATCCTCAGGCGGCGGCTGAACAAACAATTCAATCCTTTAAAAAATATTTTAAAATTTAAATTATGCAACGATTTTGTTTAGCATTAGATTTAGTAGATGACGATGAATTAATTAAAGAATATGAAAAATATCATGCTAAGGGTAATGCTTGGCCAGCCGTAACACAACACGATATTGATGCAGGAGTTTTGAATATAGAAATCTTCAGGACAGGAAATCGGATGTTCATGATTTTAGAAACAGTAGATGAATTTACATTTGAAAAGAAAGCTGCTTTTGATGCAACCAATCATAAAATTGCTGAATGGGAAGAATTAATGTGGAAATTCCAACAGCCTTTGCCCTGGGCAAAAAAAGGAGAAAAATGGATTTTAATGAATCGAATTTTCAAGTCTTAACATAAAACTGCCCGAGTTTTTTACCTTCCATTGAACTTTCCATTTTGACCGTTAGATTTAGATAAATCATATATAATTTATTTTAATTATTTAAATCCTTATTAATTAAATAATTAAATCCCGAATCTGTAATTTAAAAACTATCCATTAGTTTTTACCCCTAGAATACCCGCTTTATTGGTGTATCCAAATTTTCATCCGCTTGCTTCTGAGAATCATTTCTTATCAGTTTTAATTAATATATTATATAATTTGAATGTTTATATTTTATGCATAAAATGAATGAATATTGAAATAATTTTTTTTAAATAAAGTAATTCTTCATTATTTTTGTTATGAAAACAAGAATATACTTCCCATTTTACTATATACTTTTTTTTATTAATATTTAAATTCCAAAGCTATGGCAGTTTCAAAATTAGAGTACATCTGGCTGGATGGTTACAAACCAACTCAATCATTAAGAAGTAAAACAAAGATTGAAAAAGATTTCAGTGGTAAATTAGAAGATTGTGATATGTGGTGTTTTGATGGTTCTTCAACAGAACAAGCACCAGGTGGATCAAGTGATTGTTTGTTAAAACCTGTCTTTATTTGCAAAGACCCTCAGCGCAAAAATGCTTATTTAGTAATGTGCGAAGTATTGAGTTCAGACGGAACTGCTCATCCAAGTAATGGAAGAGCTACGATCGATGATGATGATAATGATTTTTGGTTTGGATTTGAACAAGAATATTTCTTATGGAATCCTGCTACTAATAAACCATTAGGTTTCCCAGAAGGTGGATACCCTGGACCTCAAGGACCTTACTACTGTTCAGTTGGTGCTAACAATGCCTACGGAAGAAATATTGTTGAGGAACATTTAGACGCATGTATTGAAGCGGGTTTAAATATTGAAGGTATCAATGCTGAAGTGGCTGCTGGACAATGGGAGTTCCAAATATTTTCTAAAGGTGCAAAAGAAGCGGGTGATCAAATTTGGGTAGCTCGTTATTTACTTGAAAGAATTGGTGAAACATACGGAGTGTCTATTAACTGGCATTGTAAACCATTGGGTACATTGGATTGGAATGGTTCTGGTATGCACGCTAACTTCTCTAACACTACTTTAAGAACTTGTGGTAAGAAAGAATCTTATGATGCAATTTGCGAATCATTCAGACCATTTGTTAAAGAACACATTGAAGTATATGGAGCTGATAATCATTTGAGATTAACTGGTAAACATGAAACTGCAAGTATTCATGATTTCTCTTTCGGAGTTTCTGATAGAGGTGCTTCTATTCGTATTCCAATTGGTGCGGTAGAAAAAGGATGGAAAGGATGGTTGGAAGATCGTCGTCCAAACTCTGCAGCAGATCCATACAAAGTAGCTGCTAGAATTATCAAAACAGTTAAAACTGCAAAGGTTTAGTATTTACT
>CANCRO010000102.1 GCA_947380605.1 Chitinophagaceae bacterium | reverse complement strand
GCTAGAATCTTTGAGAGGATATTTATTAAAACCGTATTTTTTATTGATAAATAAAGAGTAAGCATATTCCAGCTTGCAAAAGTCGAGGTGTAAATACTTTTAGAAAATATTATTATTGGCAGCCTATGTTAAAATAGCGCTGCCAATTTATTTTATTTTACATTTGTCTTCTCAATTTAAAAAGCGATTAAATAATTAACCTTTCATGAAAAACACTCCCTTTACCGAAAAGCACCAAGCCCTAGGCGCAAAGATGGCGGCATTTGCAGGATTTAATATGCCCATTAGTTATTCAGGCATCAATGATGAGCATGCTGCTGTTAGAAATAATGCAGGTGTATTTGATGTAAGTCATATGGGGGAATTTATTCTAAAAGGTGAAAATGCATTAGATTTAATTCAAAGAGTTACGACTAATGATGCAGCAAAACTAATTGCTGGCCAAGCGCAATATAGTTGTCTGCCTAACAAGCAAGGAGGTATTGTAGATGATTTATTAGTCTATTGTTTAGAACCCAACAAGTCCTATATGTTAGTGGTAAATGCTGGCAACATAGATAAAGGTTGGAATTGGATAAGCAGTTTCAATGATAAAAATGTTGAGCTGCATAATATTTCTGATAGAACCTGTTTATTAGCAGTTCAAGGACCTAATGCAACCAAAATACTTCAGTCATTAACTGCCACGGATATTTTAAATTTAAAGTATTACACTTTCGTTAGAGCAAATTTTGCTGGTATTGAGAACGTAATTATAAGTGCCACGGGTTACACAGGTGCTGGAGGCGTTGAAATTTATTTTGAGGACAAGGACAACGCAGCTGATACTATTTGGAATGCAATATTTGCTGCGGGGGCTTCGCATGGCATCAAACCAATTGGACTCGGCGCAAGGGACACCTTAAGACTTGAAATGGGTTTTTGTTTATACGGAAATGATATAGACGACACCACCTCTCCGCTAGAAGCTGGATTGGGATGGATAACTAAATTCACCAAAGACTTCACCAATCAATCTTTTTTTGAAAATCAAAAGGCCGCAGGGGTAACAAAAAAATTGGTAGGTTTTGAAATGATAGATAGAGGCATCGCCCGTCATGATCATGAAATCATGGATTCAAATGGAAAGTTGATTGGGAAAGTTACTTCTGGAACACAATCTCCCTCCTTGGGCAAAGCAATAGGAATGGGTTATGTAGCAACTGATTTTGCATCGATTGGATCGGAGATATATATCAGTATTCGCAATTCTTTATTGAAAGCAAAAGTGGTTAAAATGCCTTTTGCTTAATAAGCAACCTATGTTGATTCATGAAATTTGTAATTCATGCTTTACATGATAATTGATTAAATTTTCTGAAAGGATTATTGTAGTGCCGCTACAATTTTAAAAATATTAGCTAATTCTTACTATGGCAAAAATTCACCTCACTACGCTAATCAATGCACCAGTTGAGCGAGTCTTTGACTTAAGTCGCAGTATTAATTTACATAGAATAGCTTTTTCTAGTAAGGATGAAAAGGCAATAGAAGGCATTACCACAGGGCTTATCAATGAAAACGAAACAGTAACTTGGCAGGCCAAACATCTCTATAAAGTCAGGAAGATTAAAACTAAAATCACTAGGATGAATTTTCCAGATCATTTTATAGTTCAGATGGTTTATGGCGACTTTAAAAGTTTTCGTCACGAGCATCATTTTAAGCCAATTGATAATGGTACTTTTTTAATTGATATCATTGAATTTGAAAGTCCTTATGGAATAATTGGGCAATTAGCCAACCAACTATTTCTGACTAGTTATTTGCATCAATTGCTTTTACATCGAAATGAGGTAATTAAGCAATATGCTGAATCAAGCAAGTGGAAAGCAATTTTGAATTAAATAAAATAAATGAAAGCAGAAAAACCCGCCTTATTTACTGCATTGTCTCCTGCATTACTTAATCTATATGATGTGAGCAGTAGTATTGTGGTGATTATTGATGTATTAAGAGCTACTTCTACTATTGCAACTGCTCTTCATAATGGAGCAAAGGGTATTATTCCAGTAGATAGTGTTGCCGAATGTATTCGTTTGGGCAAGCAAATTGAGGGAATTACAGCCGGCGAAAGAGATGGGTTAATTGCAGAAGGATTGTCTTATGGAAATTCTCCTTTTGAATATCCAGCAGAATTTATTGGGGGTAAGACTTTAGTGCTGACTACTACTAATGGGACAAAGTTATTGCATATGGCATTGGATAAGGGGGCAAAGGAGATCGTTACTGGTTCATTTCCTAATCTTTCAGCAGTATGTGATTACCTAGTGGCTATGAAAATGCCAGTAATATTGGGATGTGCGGCTTGGAAAGACAGGGTTAATATTGAAGACACATTATTTGCAGGTGCGGTAATCAGTCGTATTAAAGATCATTTTCATATTAATTGCGATTCGTCCCAAATGGCAGAGACGATGTACAATGATGCTAAAGAGGATTTATATGAATTCATGAAGTCAAAAAACGCTTCCCATTACCACCGACTTTCCCGATTTGGACTTGAAAAAGATATCCGCTACTGCCTAACAGTGGATGTAGCCAACATATTGTGCCTATACAAAGAGGGTAAATTAATAAAGCAGCCTATTTAGCTGAAAGTTCAAAAGATATCACCTCTTTCAAGCAGTTTCCTTTAATTTTGCAAATTGCTCTTTTCTGAATGGTTCATGCCTAAGAAAGGAGAAATTTTTTCTCTTTGTACAGTTAAACCGGACTTTATTTTGGCGCTATCACATTTAATAAAACATATTTATAATACAGGCTCTGATGACGTAATCCGGAGAGGGAAAAAAATTTTCGGAGCTGGAACCGTTGAATTATTAGAACATGATGAGTTACTTAATAGTGTAGTATTTAGAATAAAAGATGACGTATACAGCACCTATTATAAAGTTAATCTTCAAAAATATACCGACCCTCAATCCTTATCACTTCGCTGTACCTGTCCTTATAATGTAGGCGATATTTGTCGTCACGAAGTAGCTGCACTATTTCAACTGCAAGAATTGATTGATAAAAATATGCTAGGCAGTAGCAATACGGTTTATAATCAAAGGCATACTGTAGCAAAGATGAAGTCCATTGAGCTGAAAACAATTCGGATGCTTTGTTCACCAGAAATTTATGAAGCTGCAGAAGAATTTTTAGCAACTACTAAAGCCGATGTATTAGTTTCGGCGAATGAAAGAGTAGAAGCAGAATTGAAAATTGAAGGCCAAGTTTTTCCTGTTGTAATTCAAAAAAACGACGAACGAAATTTTGATACCTCTTGTAAATGCAAAGAATCTTCTTATCCATTATGTATTCACAAGACGATTTTATTTCTTCAAATATTTAGACAATACGGCCAATATTATTTTGATACTATTCGCAATTGGGATAAGGAAAAGAATAAACTATTACAGATTTATGGGTATAGTTTAACCGATGACTTATCTGGAAAGTTTGAGTTTGTATATAAAGAGGGAAAGCCTTTTCTTATTTTACTAGACACTTCTATTAAAAGAGTGGCTCAGACAACGCTCCCTTCTTCAAAGCCATCGTATTTTCAAGAGGCTAGTCCAATTCAATTGGAGGAGGCAGAAGCAATTGCTCCTGCTACCAAAAAGCTGGGGGTAGTTTTTAATTTTAATGCTACAGCCTATCCTTATTTTATAATCGATGCCATACAAGGCGATGCGGATGAAAAGGGATATTCATTAGTTGGGAAAGCTGAAAAATTAGACCTCACGAAATATGTCAATACTGATTTATATAGCGAAGAGGATAAAATGCTTTTGCAGCAGATCAGAAAATTGCAGACTTCGGAAGTAAATAAATATTTAAATAGAAACTCTCCTTTTAGCGGTATATGGGAAAATATTATTCAAACAGATGGAGAGGAATTACCAGAAGAGACCAGATTATTGATTACAGAATATTTTCAACCTAAACTTAAAAAAATATTTGAAGAGCAAAAAAATAATTCATTCATCTATTTTTTACCAGAAAAAAAGGTTTTCAAAACCGACAATTTGGTTGAAGTATCTTTAAGTGCAAATTGCATTGCGCCCCAGTTTAAGATTGCATTAAAGGGCAGTCAGTTTGAACTGCAGTGCCTGTTGAATATAAATGGAGCTACTCAGCCAGTTACTGATAATGAATGCAGTAATAGTATTCTTTTTTTATACAATCATACTTTTTATCTCTGGCAAAGACCTGAAGATGCATTGCAAGCAGAAAGTTTTATAAAAAGCGGCAACATAAAGCTTACCAAAGAAAATTGGTCCAGCCAAATGCAAAAGCTTATCATGCCATTGACTCAAGAATATCTAGTTGAGTTTGACAAATCACTTATCAAAGAAATAAAGAGTGGTGAGCCTGAAGTAAAATTAATGTTGCAGGAAAAGGGAGAGTACCTAGTATTTCAACCCATATTTACGTACAAGGGTTTTGAGACAAAAGCTACCGATAAGGATACGATTACCATACCTGATGGAGATAAAATTTTAATTGTCCATCGAAACAAAGAGGCGGAACAGCGGTTTATTGACCAGCTCAATTCATTACACTCTCAGTTTATACGTCCTGAGGAAGGAAATAGTTTAATATTAAAAGGGCCGGAGGTTTTAAAAAACAATTGGTTCTTCTTGTTTGTAGATTCCATGAAGGAGTCTAAAGTTCCTGTGTTTGGTTTTGAGGCACTCAGGAATTTCCGTTTTAATACAGCAAGACCGTCTACTCATATTCATGTAAGTAGCGGACTCGATTGGTTTGACGCAAAGGTGGAATTAGATTTCGAGGGTCAGCGTGTGGGTATCAACGATATTAAAAGAGCCTTAGCCTCCAAGCAATCCTTTGTTCAATTAGGGGATGGCACTTTGGGAATATTGCCGGATGAATGGCTAAAAAAATATTCTCTATTATTTAAAGTTGGAGACGGAAAAAATGACAAGCTCCGCTTATCAAAATATCACATGAGTGTGATTGATGAGTTGTATCAAAATAGAGATGCTACAGAATTGAGTTTTGCATTAGATGAAAAATTTGAACGAATTAGAGAGTTTAAAAATATTCCAGCAATTGATGCGCCTGTTAATTTACAAGCTGTACTTAGACCTTATCAAACGGCGGGTTATCAATGGCTAAATTATTTAAATGAGGTAGGTTGGGGAGGCATACTTGCAGATGACATGGGATTGGGTAAAACTGTTCAGGCGCTTACCATGTTACAACATTATAAATCACAGGAAGGAAAACTAACAGCCATTGTTGTTTGTCCAACTACCTTGATTTATAATTGGGAAAATGAGATAAAGAAATTTACTCCAGAACTTAGTTGGAGAATACATCACGGGAGTATACGTGCTAAGGAAATGAAAGTATTGCAAGAGGCAAATATTATTATCACGACCTATGGTACTTTACGAAGTGACATACAGTTGCTGATGAAAATGGAGTTTGATTATGTTGTCTTGGATGAAAGCCAGGCAATAAAAAATCCTGCCTCAAAAGTTACAAAAGCTGCTTGTCTTTTAACCGCTAAAAACAGAGTATGCATGAGCGGTACTCCTCTTCAGAATAACACCTTTGACATATTTGCACAAATGAATTTTCTCAATCCGGGTTTATTAGGAAGCATGGATTTTTTCAGAAACGAATTTGCCAATCCTATTGACAAATTTGGAGAGCAAGAACAAAAAGAGCACCTCAGAAAATTATTATATCCTTTTATTTTGAGAAGGACAAAGGAGCAAGTGGCAAAGGATTTACCTGAAAAAACAGAGACTATTTTATTCTGTGAAATGGATAAGGAGCAGCGAAAAATTTATGATGCTTATCGCAATAGCTATCGAGATAAAATTATGGGGGTCATTGATCAACAGGGTATTGACAAATCGCAGCTTACCATTTTGCAGGGATTGATGAAACTGAGACAGATTTGCGATAGTCCAGCAATTTTGAATGAAGAAGAAAAATATCCTAACCATTCAATCAAGCTAGATGAATTAACTCGGGAAATAGGTGAAAATATTGGACAACATAAGGCATTGATATTCTCCCAATTTTTGGGAATGCTTTCTTTAATCAAAGATAAATTAATAGAGACAGGAGTACCTTTTGAGTATTTTGATGGAAGTACTAGTATTAATGATCGACAAACTGCTATTGATAATTTCCAAAATAAAGAGGAAAGTAGGGTGTTTCTAATTTCATTAAAAGCAGGTGGTGTCGGTTTAAACCTTACGGCAGCCGATTACGTTTACATCGTAGACCCTTGGTGGAACCCAGCAGTTGAACAGCAGGCGATTGACCGTACGCATCGTATTGGCCAAACAAAAAATATCTTCGCCTATCGGATGATTTGTATTGATACGATAGAGGATAAAATCTTACAACTACAAGAGCGCAAACGAAAACTAGCAAGCGAACTAATATCTGACGACATCAATTTTGTAAAAGCATTGAGCAAGGCAGATGTTGAGTACCTTTTTAGCTAGTAATTAGCAGCTAATTTATGAATTGATATAATCTCTCAATCGCTTCATATCTCTTTTGTCACTTGATTCAAAAATAGCCTTGTAAACGTTTGAAAAAATTTTTGACAAGAACAAGTAAAATGACGGATGGTAGGTTTTAGTGTTCATGGGATTAGGATTTAGTGTAAAGTTATTCAACTTACTTACCTAGTTCAATAGTAATCATTCTAATTCTTAGTAGGGATTATTCCAGCATTCTATCCAATTTTATTACAATAAAAAACAGAGATTTTCTTCCTCGCCAATGCTATACAATTCCTAAACCTATTTTGGAGAAATATCTATGGAGGCGGCTTGTTTTTAGCGTGTTGTATTACTCCTAGAAGAAAGAGTGTCGCATCAAACAACGCTGTGGTTTTAATAAAGGGCTTACTAGCTTTCTTTTTTCAAGAATCATATCATAGCCTGCTGCTGAGAAAGAGCGAAATAACGTAGGATCAAAAGCAATCAATATTTCGTCCGATTGATAAAAAGCTTGCAGATGACTTTCTCCAATTTGAATACATATCCTGCCCATTTCTATCATCGATTTTGGTCTCAATACAATGGTATCGCATTCTATCACATCTATTGCAATAACATTAAAATCATCCTCGTAAACGATATCGCCTTCAGATAATAAAGGGTTTTCAATTATAAACTCCATTTTCATCTCAATCCCTCCAACCGTTCTTTTTTGCAAATTTCTTTTATTAGTTTCATGCCATTCCAATAGGATATAATCAACCTTTCGATTATTAGTATTAAAAAAATTGATGTTACCTATTTTTTCAGAAATTAACATGAGAAGATATAAAATTTAAGATCAGTAGATAATTGTTTATAAATTAACCGCTGCTCCAATAAATTGACAAATTAATCCTACTAGAAGTCCTGCATAAATTTCTTTCGGTCGGTGGTCGCTTACAATCATACGAGAAGTGCAGACAATTCCTGTAATCAATAAAGCAAAAGTTAATGGGCCTGTCATCAACATTGTGTTTTGTTGCATGATAACTAAAAACAATCCGACCATTCCCCCCACCCCAATGGCGTGCATACTTATTTTATAATAAATATTAGCTATTAATGCTGCCGAGGAGGAAATAAAAACTCCGAACATAAAAGCTACTAATATTCTAGGTACAAAGCTTTGCTCTCTCAAAACATATTGTGTCCAAAAGAAAAATGTCATGGACGCGATATAGGGAATGATTCTGTCTTTTTGTGTCTTTAAGAAAATTGAATCAATAAATCCTAAACCTTTAAGAAGCAAAACTGCTATCATTGGAAATGCAAAAGCATTAATAGCCACTAAAAGGAATATTTTATTTTTACTCATGGAGCTAAATCCA
Source organism: Chitinophagaceae bacterium (assembly GCA_947380605.1). Classification (GTDB taxonomy): domain Bacteria; phylum Bacteroidota; class Bacteroidia; order Chitinophagales; family Chitinophagaceae; genus Ferruginibacter. The sequence goes on along the minus strand of CANCRO010000102.1, from coordinate 1,692 downwards.
ATAAAATATGTAGGATGAATAAAAGCTAGCATCCAGGTTACATATAGCGGAATAAAGATTGGGTGAAAAGCGTACGAAAAAAAATTAGCTAATAGCCTTATAATTGGCGAATGTTTATCGGTTGTACTCGATAGTATTTCATTGTTTTCTAAAGCCTGACGCTGCATGAGTAATTTTTTGAGCTGGGTCTAATTTATAATTCTTTTCTTAATCTTGCTACAGGCACATTGAGTTGCTCTCTATATTTTGCCACTGTCCTTCTTGCAATATTATATCCTTTTTCTTGTAATAACTCTGTCAATCGCTCATCGCTTAATGGATGTTTTTTACTTTCTTCTCCAATTAAGTCACTTAATATTTTTTTTACCTCTCTTGTGCTAACTTCTTCTCCACTGTCAGTTTGTAAACTTTCACTGAAAAAGAACTTCAATCGATAGCTGCCAAATTCTGTTTGAACAAACTTACTATTAGCAACTCTACTAATAGTACTAATATCTAGGTTTGTTTTTTCAGCAATATCTTTTAAAATCATTGGTCTCATTTCTGTCTCATCTCCTGTAACAAAAAAATCATATTGATAATTCATGATGGCCTCCATTGTGCTGAGCAGCGTATGTTGCCGCTGTTTAATTGCATCGATGAACCATTTTGCTGAATCTATTTTTTGTTTGATAAATAAAACCGCCTCTTTTTGTCTTTTATCTTTTTTTGTTCCTCGATCGTAATCTTTCAACATGTCACGGTAACCCTCGCTAATTCTTAGGTCAGGTGCATTTCTGCTATTAAGAGTAAGCTCTAGTTTACCCATATTATTTACAATGAAAAAATCTGCAATCACATAGCCTTCTCCTTTTCCAGTTCCTCCAATATTACCACCAGGCTTTGGATTTAGCTTAACAATCTGATGAATAATTTCTCTAAGCTGTTCATCAGAAATATTTAGCCCTCTTTGAATTTTCTCGTAATGTTTTTTGGTAAATTCCTCAAAGTATTTAGTTAAAACTTTAATGGCCATTTCAACTGAACCACCTTCCTCAATTCTTCTTTGCAATTGAATAAGTAAGCATTCTTGTAAATTTCTTGCGCCTACTCCTGGCGGATCAAAATGTTGAATTTGAATTACTAATTCTAAAATCTCTTCTTCAGTAGTCATTACATTTTGTCTGAAGGCAAGATCATCAACAATGGCACTAATTTCTCTTCTTAAGTATCCGTCATCATCTAGATTTCCAATAATCTGTTCTGCTACTAGTTGTTTATGTTCATCTAAATTTAATTGTCCCAACTGTTCAAGCATGAGTTCATTAAATCCAGTTTCTACTTTGTGAGGAATTACCTTATTGTCATCGGCTTCAGGATAATTTTCATCCCTCATTTTATAGTCTGCAATATCATCATCCCCATCTTGAACATAATCGCTGATATCTATATTTTCATATTCATCTTTACTTCCATCTAGGTCAAATTCATCCTCTTTCGTTTCAAACTCTTCCGTAGGATCATTTTCAAACTCTTCCGTTACTTCTTCTTCCCCGGTTTCTAAAGCAGGATTTTCTTCTAACTCTTCTTTAATTCTTTCTTCCAATAAGGCAGTCGGCACCTGCAGTAATTTCATTAATTGAATTTGCTGAGGAGATAATTTTTGTAATTGCCTTTGATATAAACCTTGACTTAAAGCCATAATTATTTTAG
>CANCRO010000101.1 GCA_947380605.1 Chitinophagaceae bacterium | reverse complement strand
AAACCACCAATTAATTATGAATACAACACAATCCACCAATGTATTTGGTATGACAAAAAACGAAGCCTTAGAAAAAGGCAGACAGAACAGAACAAGATTCTTACAGGTAGTTGAAAAATTACCGCAGATTAGAAATGAAGACAAATACCCCCACAAATTTGTCTTCGGGTTTCCTGGCATTGGGAAGAGTTATGAGATTACTAAACATCTCAATGAAGCATGTACTAGATACTTAATGGTGACAGGTAACGTTTCCATGTTTGCTTTTGGAGTTCAGTTAGCAGTAATAAACTTCTTAAATCCAACACAAGAAAGACTAATAGTGTTCTGTGACGACGTTGATACACTTGTTTCAACTGAAGCAAGTTGTAATCAATTAAAATCAGCGTTACATGGCCCAAGAATGTTCACTTACGAGAAATCATTACAAAGTCAATGGAGTAACCTTAGTGAATTACAAAGAGAAGCAATCAAGTATCACCAAGAAGAAGGAAAGATGGGTTTTCAAGTACCAACGTCTTCAATTTCTTTCCTTCTTGTTTCAAACATTCAATTACCAACGGATGATGAAGTAAGATTAGCACGTGAAAAAAGTAAAGGGAAGGCATCACTATTAGCTCATAAGAACGCCATCAGATCTCGTTGTATGGTTCAGGACTTTTCCTTGACAAATGGTGAACTATGGGGTTGGATAGCTGACGTTATTTTAAATACAGAATGTCTTAATCAATTCAACATGACAGAAGAAGAAAAATATATCATTTTAGACTTCTTATGGGACAACTGGGAGTCTCTGACTGAAAGATCAATACGTCTAATTGAAAAGATGGCCATTATTAAAAATGAATATCCAGATACCTATGAAATGGTTTGGGGTATCGACTTCCTAAAATAATCATCATGGATATCAAACGAATACAGGAGGAGATTAGACGAATACAGTCTTCTCCTTACGCAAAAAAGACTGATAAACAGTTGATCTCTTATGATACACTATCTGAACTGTACAAACAACAATATCAAGGAATTCAACCTAAAGCACTTGTGAAATACAATGATTCTAAAAATCGTAGAACCAAATTAAACAAAGAACAGGTTCGAGAAATTAGAAGAAAATACAATCCACATGTTTTTGGTAAAAAAAGATTGGCAATAGAGTATGGTGTATCGGTATCAGTAATATATAGGATAATCAAGGGGGTCATGTGGAAAAACATTTAGCTATCATTTTTATTTATCATTTTTTTTATTTATTAATATACAAGGGTCTTTATTATTTATTATTAAAAGTTGGAGGTACAACCACGAAAAAAAACCAAAATTAGAATGGATAATGAGTTGATAGAATATGCATGGAGTTATTACGCACCAAACGAAATCTTTGGTAAATTATTTGAACACAAACTTAAAAAAGTGGAAGTTGTCATTTGTACAGAATTATTAAGAATGTACTGTATTGAAAATAAAGAATACTATGAAGTTGGAAGCTATGAAAGGGAAATAACAAGAGATTTAATTCTAAAGTTGTTTAATTACCCTTCAATAAGAACACATCCGCTTGATTTCTTAGACTTTGACCTTGAACATTAACATATAGTTAACGATATAATTGATTGGTATCAAAGTAAGGGATTTTAAACTATTAATTAAATACTGGCGCTAGTTGAATTTTAAATTAAAATAAAAAGTAATGAAAAAACAATTTTTAGACGTTGAAGGTATCAGTGAATATCTAACAATGTCCAAATCGTGCATCTACAAAAAAGTAGCTGCAAAAGAAATTCCTCATCATAAAATAGGTGCTAGAACCTTATTTGATATTGACGAAATCAATTTGTGGGTGAAAAGTGATGGTACATTAACAGAATCTGGTCAAGTATCATTTATGGATGTAAAATCATTTTTAGATTAATCATGGCAACATTTAAAATCATCATCGACAAAAGGCACAAGCCAGTAAATGATAAGTATCAATTAACAGTCCGCGTCTCCAACAAACAAGATGTATTATACCTTAGGTTGGGGACGCTAATGTCTTTGAAAGACTATGACAAATACTTTGTGAAAAAATCATTTGATAAAGAAGTGGATAAGGTTAGGGGGAAGTTTGAAAAGTATGTTGACAGAGCAAAGAAAATTCTACCGAGTATTGAGCCCTTTGATTCAACAAAATTTAGAGAGCAATTCTATGACAGTAGCTTTGACCCTGATAATATCGTAACTAAGGAGCAAATCGAAGCAGGGTTAATTAAGTCGATGTTTAACAATTATGTTGATATAAAAATAGCGAATAGTCAAATTGTAGAATCCACGAAAGATTTGTACAAATATACTATGAGGACACTTTTGAAGTTTAAACCAAATCTTACCTATAAGGACATTACCCCTGAATTTCTATCATCATTTGAGAACTGGTTTTTGAGTCAGAAGAAATCAACAGGGAAAAATAATTCTTTAGCTACTGTAGGAGGAATATGTCGTTCATTACGTAGTGTATTGAATTATTATCGAAAGAGAAAATTGATACCACCAACTTATGAATATCCATTTCTTGATTATAAAGTACCAAATTTCACACCACCTAAGTTGGTGATATCTAATATTGAAATTCAAAAGATAATTGATTGTAAAGAGTTTGATGACTTGTATGAAGAGTATGCACGTGATATATGGGTAACCCTATATAGAATGAACGGGATTAATTTTATTGATCTATTAAAAATGCGGTGGGATAATATTGTCGGCGAGCATATAGTAATAACTCGACATAAGACTAGAAGAACTAGAAGGAATAACATTCGTCCAATAAGCATTAGGATATCTGAAAAAATTCAATCTATGATTGACAAAATAGGGGATAATGAAAGCGTTTTCATATTCGGTTTGATTAACGATGAAAATTATGATGACATGTATTTAAAAAATCGTAATCATAAACTAAAAGGTAAAATTAATAAGTATTTAAAAAGGGTAGGGAAGCGGTTGAATTTGTCTATGTCATTAGATATTTCTTTGGCAAGGGACGCATACGCTAATACACATAAAAGGGCGGGAACAAATCCTTTAAAAATTTCAGAAAGTATGAATCATTCTGATCCTAGAACTACCACTTTGCATTACTTAGATAACTTTGACCAAGACACATTAGATGATGCTAATGTTGTGATTTTATAGCTTAAAATATCCGGCCAGGTTCTCTGCCAGGTTTTCTCAAAAAATGTGAAAAAAGGGGTCAAATATGAGACATCCCGTTTAATATCAATCTTGTATCCTATTGATTATCAATGAAAGACAAATAATAGAAAGTTCATTTACTCCCTGTTAATCAGAGGGTCTCCCGTTCAAGTCGGGAAGGGGGAGCACTACTTGACGAGCCGCTTTTTAAGCGGCTCGTTTCTATTATTAGCTTTTCTAACTTATTCATTTTCAAGAACAATAACTCAAATAAGGGACTTACACTCTCGGTTCGAAAATGGTTCTTATGGAAATACAACGAATTTGGGAACATCGAACTAACCAACTTCTTCTTTACAGTGAAATCAACGGCAGAATACGTACTTTCAAAAGAGTTGAATATGCTCATTAAATATACTACATCAGCTTCTTTTGGTGCTTCTTCTGCTTTAAGCGTTGCGTGCAGCATAATTGCTTCATCTCGTTCTTTGTTATACCTATTTAAGGAGTTAATTAATACATCGGTGTTTTTGCCATCTGCAATGCTATTCTCGGTATTTATAATTCTTGTTTCAAGTATTTGAATTTGCTCTTCAATTTTTATCTTTTTTGCTGTTATTTGTGAATTGTGATTTTTTATTGTGTTTATAAGTAAAGCTTTGTAGGCACTTTTTACCTCATCATTTACTTGGAGTTCTGAAAGTAGCTCAAGAAAAGTCTTATGAACTAATTGTGCTGGAAATCTATCGTGACCTTTTGTTTTACTGCAGTGGTAGTAAGGGTATTTTTTTAAACCTTTATTTTTTGTTGTAACGCTTGCAGTAAAAGCGTACCCACATCCGTAGGTGCTACATTTTATTATCTCTTTTAATGGGAACTCTTCATTATTGTCCTTCCTTATATGGCTACGTTTTTTGCCTTTTAATACATCTTTAGCAGCCTGAAATAGGTCTTTTTCAATTATTGCTGGGTGAAGTCCAACAACAATCTTTTCTTCCTCTTTTTTATTCGCTTTCACTTTAACCAAGCCTAAATAGCCAACATTTCTTAGAATATCCAATATGTTTTGTTTTGAAAATTTTTTCCCATACTCTTTCCAAACTAAAAGTCTGATAGATTCAGCTGAAAGATTTTCAAATACAAAGCTGGTAAAAATCCGCCTTACTATGCTAGCATCATACTCTTTGGGTTTTAAACTAGCATTCTTTTGTTTTGTATTTTCTGAGTCCTTTATAGCCCAATCTCTTTCATATCCAAACAATGGCTTACCTACCCAACAGCCTATAAGAGCCGCCTGTCTCATTGCTGCTATTGTTCTATCCGAGTTCTTTTTGTTTTCAATTTCTGGGACAGTTAAATAAATATTAAGTAACAATAAGTTATCTGGGATACTTAAATCAAGTGGTTGTTCTACACACTCCACTTCAACATTTAATTTCTCAAGGGCTTTAATGGTTTTTATTGCTTCATATTGGTTTCGAGAGAACCTATCCCACTTCAAAAAGACAATTTTATTTATAAAATTTTTCTTTTGTTTTATAATCGCCATTATTTTTTTCCATTCAGGACGCTCAAATGTTTTTGCTGAATAATCTTCATTCAGCGAGGCTACAACATTATGTTTTTTATGTTCGCAGTATATCTTGCAAGTGGCTTCTTGGTATTGAATTGAATATCCTCTATCCGCTTGGTCATCTGTACTGACCCTGTTATAAATTATAATATTTTTCATTTTTTTTTGTTTTTATTTTATTAAATCTTTTTTCTACTAAGTTTTCTGCAATAGGCTCAAAAGTTTTTTTCAATAATTGAGCATCACTTCTGGAGTATCTCCTATTCGCACCATTATGATTTAATTTTTTTAATATTATATCAACTATAGACATTTGGGTTATGGTATGTCTGACTACCCATTGGATTAGTCTTGACCATCTGAAATCGTAAGCTCATAATTATTGCTTTTTATTTATTATAAATCTTTTGATATTAGTTTTCTTTCCATTTCTAATCTTAATTACTATATCTTGATTAGATATTTCTTTTACTATTTCTTCAATTTTAGGCGGTGTACTGCCCTTAATACTCCTATCGTAAATATTTTGCTCTTCAACTTCTATATTACTTTGGTTATGAGAGGGGTCAGTTAATTTTTTGATATCATAGCCATTTACTGTGTATTTTTTAATTAAATTACTACCTCTCTTTAGAAATGAATTATTTTTCATATCATCTACATTTTCAGTTAATATTTTTTTTACAAGACTACTAAACCCAATGTTTAAAAAAGTTTTATTAAGCATATTGATATCAAACTTAAAACCCATGTAGTCGCTTAGTATAGATGTTGAAAAAAACTGTATTTGACCATCATCAAATATTAATAAAGAATATGGCCTATCAATTCTTAATGATGCAATTGCAAGCGCTTCAATACTGCTTATCGCAGGTAAATTTGGATTTTCTTTTTTTTGTGTAACGATGTAAGTTATAAGGTCTAAATTTTTACCATTTAATGCTTTTAAATATGTTTGATTCTCATCTTCCAGAATTTCTGTTATCCACTCATCCAGTTGAGTAGAATCCATAAAACCATCAACACAGTCTTTTATATCTTTATTCATTTTACGTTCCCAAAGCATATCAACTATTGAGAGAATAATTAGCTGAGTTAAAGAAAACTTATTCCATCCGTGATTGTCTCCATCAGTACCGAACATCGAATCTAAATACCCTGCTTTTTTCCATATGTTAAAATTATTTTTAGATATATTTATTTCGGATAGCTTCAAAATAGGCACTCTCATTATTTCAAGAATAGCTGCAAGCTCATCTGATTTAATAGATTTAAGAATTAGTGATGTGTCTGATTTGTCCATAATTTTCGACTAAAAACGTTTTAATATGGCAAATATATGGTGAATATTTATAAAACAGATTATTTTTAATCTATTTATAAAAAATAGTTTATAAATTTGTTAAAATATTTTAATATGCAATATGAATGTCCATATACTGGGTTGACTTTCCAACCCAGCCGAAGAAATCAAGTCTTTGTGTCAGCCAAAGCAAGGCGTGACTATCATAATGCCAATGCTGCAGCCACAAGAAAGATTAAAGCGCCTATTGATAAGGCATTGGAAAAGAATTTTTTAATATTATCCCGAAGTCTAAAAAAAGGTGAAAGTAAAATTTTTGCAAAGGAGGAGTTATTAAAGAAAGGTTACAACACAAGTTACTTTACACACTTAGATATGTTTAAAGGAAAAAGGTCTTTGCATTTATACCATTTTGTATTACCAATAATGGAAAATCCAAATACAATTCAAGTTTATTATCCGTAGAAATTTATGCCATTAGACCCGACAAAAATAGATTTAGAGAACTTAAATCCATTTACCCCTCCAATTACTCCAACAAATAAATCTGCTAAAGTTGTGCTTTTTACACTTTTTGTGACGACTGTACTTGTTGCAGCAGGTTTATATTTATATAACAATAATTTAAATAATGATAAAACCAATTAGAAATAAAATTATAAATGATGCTTTAGATAATCCCAGAGTTTCAAGAGTATTAAAAATTTCTGGAATTTTGGCAACTTCAGTGTTTGGATTATACCTGATTGGCCATATTTTTAAAATTGGTGCTCATACCGTTAATGGTTTCAATGAGTTAAAAACTGCAGTTTCAAATGGAAAATAAAGTAACTAAGATTGCTTTGTACTGTAGGGTTTCTACTAATAATCAAGATACAATGAATCAAGAATTACGACTCATTGAATTTGCGAAAGTTAAGGGATTGGAGTATGATATGTATAATGAAGTTGAATCTACTCGGAAGACCCGTCCAGTAAAACAGGAATTGCTTCAAAAATTAAGAAATGGAGAATATGCTGCAATAGTTGTTTTTAAGCTAGATAGGTATGCGAGGTCTTCTTCAGAATTGATATTAGAGGTAAAAGAACTTGTTGAAAAAGGAATTGCATTCATATCAATAAGTGATAATTTGGATTTTTCAACTGCATCAGGTAAACTACATTTTCAAATCCTGTGTGCTTTTGCAGAATTTGAAAGAGAGCTTATCAGAGAAAGAACTTTGGAAGGACTTAGGAGGACCAAATTACAAGGCACTCATCTTGGTCGACCCAAAGGTTCAAAGGATTCTAAGGCTCGACCTAAGTCTGGTTATATTATAAGAGAAGCAGAAAAGAAGAAAGCTGCTGATAGCAAGAAGGGAATAAATAAAAATTTAAAGAACTACCTATGATTGTGCCAGTTCACGGTCTAAAATACCACAAATTTGAAATGCCAAAACTTCGAGATTATTTGATAATTATCAAAGAGAAGGATAATGTGTATGATGCAGAAGCAATAGCTGCTTATAATGTCGAAAATCAAAAAATTGGGTACATCAGTAGAAATAGTTGCTATAATTCTAAAGTTTTCAAAAAAATGAAAGCTGACCATTTTATCGGCAAAGTCTGGGCAATTTTCCCCAATCAGATTTTGATTGAATTAGGTTTTTAATAATCCTCCCCCAAATAAATAGTTTTTCTAAATTTCAGGTTTATCAGCCTACATCCTCCCCTGTTATTACCTATGCAAATAAAGGGACGTTTTTTGGTGAAATCAACCGTTAACACTAATTTTATGAAAATAATTAAGCTGCGTTAACAATTTTGCCTCCTGAACCGACCAAATTCAAGCAAAACCTTGCAGTAAAATATGCCTAATAGTGAAATGCAGCCACCTAAAACGTGGGGCTGCTTGTTGGGCATATGCGTTCTTGGTCGGACGATGGAGGCTAATGAGTTAAGCCTCACGTGGTTTTTAATATAATCAGTAATGAGGCTTTACTGTTTTATCCTAAACCGACCAAATATGAACATTAAGAAGCCTCTAATTTTACTGACAATCCTTGGCATGTTCTTTTCATGCCAAAAGGACTCAACATCATCATCACCAACTCCAACACCAACCCCAACTGCTCCAGTAGCAAATTTTAGTTATTCTGGTGCAGGTGTCGCACCTTCAACTGTTACATTTACAAATTCTTCCACAAATGCTACAAGTTATAGTTGGGATTTTGGTGATAATGGAACTTCTGTTGAAGCGAGTCCAACTCATAAATTCATTGCAGGTGGAGTTTACACAGTAAAATTAACTGCAACAGGAAGCGGGGGCAACAATAGCACTACTAAAACGGTTAATATTACAACTCCAACAACGTTAAAAATAATAAGTGTTAAACTTACAGCCATTCCACTAACTAGGCCTAATGGAGGAAGTTGGGATGGTGGCAGCGGGCCAGATGTGTATATTTCAATTACTGACGATGGACCTAATACATTTTATAAGTCACCTATCTATTATCCAGATGTAGTTGCGAGCAGCCTACCACTAAATTTTACACTTCAAAATTCTTCGAATGTAGCTACTCCACTTACTATTACAAGTGCGAATTTCTCTGCCAAAATTGCTCTTATAGTATGGGATAGAAATACAGTATTGGCTGATGAATCAATGACAGGATTTACTTTTATACCATCAAATTTAACTACTGGCATATTAGCATATCCAACTACTTGGACGGCATCAGCCTTTGGAGTAACTGCTGAGTTTACACTGCAATGGCAATAACTACTTGATTTTTTTTAGGTGTATTATTAATAGACATTTTTATAAACTTATTTTTTACAAAAAAGTGGAGTCCAGCAACCACATTAAACGGGGCTTATCCGAAAAGCCATATAATTAGGAGTAAAATAAAACTTATGAAAAAAAACTTAACCTGCTTTTGTATTCTTTTTTTTTCCATTAATTCTTTTTCTCAAGATGTAATAACTAAAAAAAATGGAGCGGATATCAAGGCTAAAATATCAGAAGTTAATGAAGCAGAAGTTAAATATAAAAAATTCGATAATTTAAATGGACCATATTTTACAATTAAGAAAAGTGAAATCTTAATGATTCGATATGAAAATGGAACAAAGGATATCTTCAGTGATAGTGATGGAAAGGTTGATGTTAAAAATCCAGATGATTCTAAAGCTGTTATCGAAAAACTAATAATTCCAGCAGGTACCTTAATAAAGGTAGAAGTCCTTCAAGAAGTGACTAGTAAAAATGCAAAATCAGGGGATATTTTATCCTTTTCAACAGTAGAGCCTGTAGTAATTAACAATAAAGTTTATGTGCCAAAAGGTTCTCCTGTGACAGGAATGGTAAAGGACGTTGATGGAAAGAGAGGGTTGGGTAAAGCTGGTAGTTTAAATATATCAATCGATTACTTAACTATGCCAGATGGCAGCAAGGTTAAATTAAATGGAAGTCCTTCGGTAAAAGGAAAAAACACATTGGGGTCTGCAGTTGCAGTTGCCCTTATTGTAAACCCACTTTTTTTATTACATAAAGGAAAAGATGCAAAAATAAAGAAAGGTGATATTTATAATGTATATGTAGAGTAAATTTAAGATATCGATGTTCAAGACCATTAAAGGATATAAATACATATTAGTTAGGTATTTTTTATATGGCTTTGAAGTTGACCCAATGGAATAATTAACATTAACTGTCTGATTTTCATTAATTCTTGCACAATGATGTTCGAAAAGTGTAAATTAGGGGGAGC
>CANCRO010000100.1 GCA_947380605.1 Chitinophagaceae bacterium | reverse complement strand
GTACTACTACTTAAATAGGTGGCAGGAGTCCATACAAAATTTAGCGCATCACTGATGTTATTGATTTTAAATCCATCAGGCAAGCAAATAGTCGTATCATTTCCAAGATTGATTGTTGCATAAGGTTTAACATCTACAAAAACGGAATCAGTGTTTTTACATCCATCCGCATCACTAAAACTAACATAATATTTAGTAGCAGTATCTGGACTTATCAATGGGTTAGCAGAGTTTAGGCTGCTAATATTATAATTTGGACTCCATACAAAACTTCCGATAGTACTTGTTTTTAATTGTAAGGTATCTATCGAACAAATGAGCGTATCATGGGTGTTTAGACCAATATCAGGACCATTAAGTATTTTAATATTTTTCTTTACTGTATCGGTACATCCAAATGTATTGCTCACTATTAGTTGTGTAATATAGTTACCTGCATTTACATAAGTATAGCTAGGGTTTTTTAAATTACTAGTGTCATTGTTAACTAAAGTATTCCCAAAATTCCAGCGCCATCCAGTAGTGACGCCATATTTGGTGGTTGAAATATCTGTAAACTTAAAAGGGATTCCTTTGCAAAAAGGACCAGCTGCGTTGAAGTCGGGAAAAAAACCAGGATATACTCTTACTATGATTGAATCCGAATTAGCGCAAAAACCGCCTAATGAAATATTCAACTTTACTTTATATACCCCTGTATCACTGAAGATATGGACTGGTTCAGACAAAGTACTGCTATTATCTGAACCTGACAATGCATTTCCAAAATCCCAGTTGAATAGCGTACCAGAAGGATTAAAGGCTGCGTTAGAAAAATTAATAGCATATCCATTACAGGTAGTAGGTATAGGAGCTAATTTTGCCACCACAGGAGCGCAATCTTTTACTTGAATGTGCAGCTCCTTTCTAGTTTCGCTTACATATTTCCCTCCTCGTGTTTCAGTAACACAAACTGTAATTACAAATTCACCACCGGTTGTATTGGGTAAGGGTGCTACACCACTTATTAATCCTGTTGATGGATTGATGGTGACACTAGGGCCCATCGGTCTAGTTCCAGAATAGGGCGAAGTATAAAACACTTCAGGATAAGGAGGAGCAGCGGCAGGATTGGGAGATGGTAGTGTAGTTGAACCTCCGGTAAATGCTGAGCAAAGCGAATAGGTTAGTTGATCTCCATCTTTATCAGTTGCCGAAAAAGGATATTCAAAATAGGATCCACCACATACGACTCCTGTATCATTGATTGGAAAATTTGGACTACTATTTTTATTTGCATTCGGTATAGTCGAACTAGTCCCTGGTATCGAAATCGAGTAGGTATTTCCAACTGCATCAGAGTTAGTTACATTTTGCATATTAGCAATTCTGCAACATCGTTGATAGCTGATGGTGTAACCAACTATAGAAGGAGGTAACTCAATACTATTCAGTTCGTAGATGACTACCGTATAATAACATCCTCGCTGATCAAGAGAAATACAGGGTTCATCAACATCTTTGGAGAGATTATACATTCTGGTGATCGTTACCGCAGGGTTGGCTACTACATTACTGAAACCTTGTTCAAAAATGGTGAAATTGATTTGATTGGTCAGCTGCCCAGCGTTGGGATTGCAACTCATGTACACCGTTAGTGAAATTTTATATCTTAGGTAGGTAGGATTTGCCACTCCAGGCCCTAGGTATTCATACGTGAAGAAGCCCCCTTTAATATGCGCTGCATAAGCATTGAGGAGTGAAAAAAATAAAACAAGTGAAAGTAAAAACTTCTTCATAATCAGCTAAATGATCAAAAACTCCTCATAAAATTAGCCAAAAACTACCTCTTCTGGCAACTGATTTATGTTAAAAATTGAATTTAGTTCAACTCTTTTACTGTTTTTAACTGACTGATCTACTGAATGATTGGATAGGATTGGATTTCAGTTGCAGCGGGTTAAATAAAATCACTTCATATTTATTATAAATTGAGCCAGTAATTCATTTTAAATACCAGAGCCCGGTTCTTATTTTTCATGACAGGGTCTGTAAAATAATTGTCACTATAAACCAGAAAGATATCACTCATAGGTTTATAACGCCATTGAATCTTACTGTTAATATTAAAATTATTTCGCTGATTATTATATTGTAAAAAAGTAGACCATGATAGGTTGTTGGAGAAATTAATTTCTATTCTTGGAGCAATTAGAAAAAGATTACTTGACCCATATATTTCAGGAAAGGTTAATTTAGTTTGTTGAAAACTCATTGCAAAATTACCCCAAGGCTGTACTCTATATTTTGTCATTAATTCATACTGGAGCATAGAGCCATTAAAAAAATCTCCTCCTCCTAACATAGCGGTGTAAGATATTTTCTTTTTAATATCTGATCCATAGGTAATCGAACCCGACCCTGCCTTATATTTTCCAGGTGGAATAGGTAGCTTATCAGTAAAAGAAGTATTGAAGAGTAAATTATTTGCATCATAAGTAGTGCCTAGCATCAAATAGGAAGTATTCTTAAAAGTTAATCCAAGATTTAACTCATGAATACTCTCATTAAAACTTAGGGTAGGGTTTAAAAAAATAACATTGGTTTCGCTAAGTTTGATTTGAGTAATCTTTCCTTTTTTTGGATAAAATGTATGTGATAGTTGAGTGAAACCTTGTTTGTATCCTAGTCTTGTGACTGAATCCTTTAAGGCGTCATAATTTTCGATGCGACTAATGTACCCCATATCGGTATAATATTTTTCACCAATTTGTGTAATATCAAAAATGATATTCCATTTTTTTGAAAAATATCCACCACCTGTGTTGGTGTAATAACCAGGATTTATAATGCCGTCTTTAAATGATAAATGGTGGCCGCTCCAAGCATTCCATTTACCAGTGATGTCTAGAAAATTATATTCTACACCAACATTTCTACCATACTTATCTAAAGGATTTTTAAATTGATGATCCTTATCTTCTATCCCTTGTCGATTAAAGAAATATCCTGTTATAGATGATCTTGATTGCACTTGATGATTAAAAGTAAAGGCGGAGTAATTTTGTGCTGCCGCATCATTTTTTGCAAGAGTTTGCATATTCATCAGTCCCACCCTCATTTTTTTAGTAACATTTCCACTGATACGAACACCCGCTAAAATGGGTATTTTATTTCCATTTTGATCAAGTCCAATTGTTCTTGAGTAAAATGGGCGGATCGGAGGAATACCAAAATTTGAAAACAAGTCATCATTCTCTAAAAAGAAAGTTCTTTTTTCTGGAAAAAAAATATTGAATCTAGTAAGGTTGGTAACTTGTTGGTCTGCCTCAACCTGAGAAAAATCAGGATTGACAGTAAGGTCCATATTTAATGAAGAGTTAAGCGCAATTTTTGAATCAAACCCCCCATTTAATTTTCCAGACCATGGTTGGTTAGCTTCCTTATCAGAAGATTGTAAACTAGATACATAGGGAATGGTAGAAATATTAGTGCCAGGTGCTGGGGGAGGCGTATTCCAATTGAGTAAACCAGCGTATCCAAAATCATAAAAAGGAAAGTTAGTGGGCATTTTGGTCCAACTAGAGAATTCATTATTTTTTACATCATTTCTTAAAAAGTTGATACCCCATTTAGTCTTTCCTTCTTTAAATCGAAGGGTCTTAAAGGGAATGGCAATTTCTGCTATCCAATAATTTGGATGTCGAGAAGTTGCTGAAAACCATTTGTTGTCCCAGCTGAAACTCAATTCTCCATTGCTTTGTCCATTTCCAACTAGATCTTCCGATTGAACATTATAGGGGGTTAAACCAAAAACAAATCCATTAGTTTTTTGATTGACTGGGTCTATGGCGATGGCTATCGCATCGCTTGAAAAAAAACCCTGATCTCTCTTCAATGATTGAACAACATAATAGTTGGTATCAATAGCTTTTATTCCAATATAAAGGTATTGATCATCATAACTCATCTTCACATAGGTTTGTCTTGCAGGACGTCCTTCATCATTGGGCCACTTTTTCCAAAATTCACTGGTCTGTTCGGCAGTCTTCCAGGTTTCTTCATCTAATAAACCATCAATTTTTATTTTAGAAGAAGCTTTGCTGATATTTAGTTTAAACTTTTCTTGAAAATTTAAGTTGTTTTGTGAAGACACACTAAGAAAAGAAAAAAGCAATAGGAGTAAAAATGAATTGATTTTTATGAACATGAAATATGCTTTTTTATCATTCAATGTCAGATTGGTATTCGGCATTGAGTATCTTTTCAATTAGGTTTTTTATAAAGAAATAGTAAATGACTTAAATCAATTTTATCAATTCTATTTGGCAAAGTTAATGAAGGGAACTTATTGAGCATTTTTTTCTGATAAGTGGTAACAGGGTAAGGGAATTATTAATTTACAATGCAATAATTCCAATATCAGCGGTATTGGAGATATAACTATATCCTTCAGATAATACTATACAGAATAAAGAAATTTCAAAAAATTAAATATTATTTCATTTGACTTTTCAGTCTCTTCTAACATACCCATATGAGCTGAATTTTTTAGGACCTGAACATCTGCTTGTGCGGGAAGATAACATTGCTGAAGACTGCTTTGTAATGGAATGATAGCATCTTTTTCGCCTATTATAAAAAGAATAGGATTTTTAAATTCTTTTAATATTTCTGTCCTATCCGGACGTCGTATCATTGCCTCATAATATTGTATGAGCGATAACGGATTAAATCCTTTTGATTGGTTGATTAATTCATTGACCACTATGCTGTGTTCTGCTGTAAATGTCTCGTTGAAAAGTCCAGGAATACTCGTTTGTAAAAATGGAAAGCTGCCATGTTCTTTAATAAATTGTATTGCCTTTGTTCTAGCTAATTTTTTATCTTCATTATCAGCAAATGCAGTAGAATGAAAAAGACCAAATGAAGCAAGTAGTTGTGGGTATTTTTCTGCAAATGCTAGGGCTATGTAGCCTCCCATACTATGACCAATGAGGGTGACTACTTCTGGTTCATTGTCTTTTTCTTTTTCAAAATCGTCGGCCAAGATCGCTCTAATTACTTCCGCATAGATTGCTATATCACCATTCTGAATAAATTCCGATTGTCCACTCCCTGGGATATCAGGAATGAGTAGTCTAAAATCATTCTTTAAAAAGTCAATCTGATTATCCCAGATTCTTCCATCCTCCGCAAAGCCATGTAAAAGCATTACCTTTTTACCTTTTCCTACGCTTCGGTAAAAAATAGATGACTGTTGGTATAGTATTTTATTATCGGTCAATGTGATTATTCTGTAGGGATTAAATGAATAGATGGCAAAATCACAACTAAGACTTTACATATTTTTTAGCACTTCTGAAAATCATTACTAATACAATTGGAATAAGCGAAGTATTCAATTGTTGTGGTAAAAAGAACCAGCCAATGAGTAATATTAATAAGGCCGCAGCTTGTAAACCAAAATACTTTTTTACCCATTTTTTTTGACTAGGCATTAAAAAGGCTGTAATAATATGGGTTGGCCATGCCCAAAGTAAATTGTAATTATTTTTTGTCATGGAGTGATCTGTTCCCCACCACATAAAAATTAGCAGGACGCCTAAAGTGCCAATTAAAAAAAAGAAGACCCCATCGAATCCATTTAAAAATATTTTCACCCAATGGGTAGAAGAAAAACTCATTAATAAAATGCAAGTAAATAAAAAGGAGAAAATGAATAAGGGGGTAAATAGCAAACTTTTTTCCTTTTGTTCAGTTATCGGGTATAAGTTTTTTGTTGAGATCACTAAGGGGGTTGCTTGATTGCTGCTATCTAATGACTTCATTAAATTATCTGGAAGAAATTGGGAATGAACTGTTGACATGATAGCATCGGTAGGTG
This sequence comes from Chitinophagaceae bacterium, assembly GCA_947380605.1. GTDB lineage: Bacteria > Bacteroidota > Bacteroidia > Chitinophagales > Chitinophagaceae > Ferruginibacter. The sequence goes on along the minus strand of CANCRO010000100.1, from coordinate 3,977 downwards.
CTCCTAGTAGTAAGTCGATACCTAGTTTACTCCAATCTTTTTCATTCTTGTCAAGATATAAATGTATTGCTTGTCGAAAGCTAGTACCCTTGGGCATAACTGGCTGAAAGGAGGGGTGGTCTTTTTTATATTTTACCAGCATATCTCTTGCTCTAGAAGTACAATTGTCAAAAAAGAAATCGTATTTATAGTACCTATTTTTCTCTTTTGCATTTTCATATAGCGCTTGTTTTAATGCAATTTTTTCTTCCGCATCTAAGTTCAGCAGTTGCTCGGTTATTCCTCTATTTTCAGCTTGGTAAGCAAATTTAAAATCTGAAAAATTCTCTGCAGATAAATAGTATAATAGTTTGCCTCGGATAAATTTTGTGTAAAACCCATCGTCTTCAAAATTGAAAGTTCCATAGTTAAAAACGTAGTCTGTCAAGCTGATACTATCTGTAATACGAATGGCAGTATGACCAAAAGTGGAATAGAGTTCCTGTCCGGGCGTACAAGTAAGTAATGAAATTCTAATGTGCGATGAATCTTGCGCAAAAGAATAGCAATGAATTTGTAAAAATATAAAAATGAAAAAAAGTCGTGTCGCTACTTTTTTTGAAATAAAAGTGGAGGCGAGTTTAAGCGCTAAGCAAGCTGGTTGAGATAGCTTTTTTTTCATGGTATTACTTAAAACCTTTTCATCTTTTCGATTAGCTGCTTTAAAAATATTAGCGGCTGTAGTTAGGCGCTTCTTTTGTTATAGCGATATCGTGCGCATGACTTTCTTTCATTCCCGCATTGGTTATTTTAACAAAAGTAGCGTTTTGCAATGCCTTGATTGTATGGGCACCACAGTAACCCATACCTGCTCTTAAACCACCAATATATTGATGAACGATTTCTTTTAATGGTCCTTTAAAGGCAACTCTTCCTTCAATGCCTTCTGGTACAAATTTTTTGATATCCGCTTCTACATCTTGAAAATAACGATCGCTGCTACCTTGAGCCATAGCACCTAAGGAACCCATACCTCTGTATTGTTTAAAACGACGTCCTTCATAAATAATCGTTTCGCCAGGACTTTCTTCTGTTCCTGCAAAAACATTTCCCATCATCACACAACTAGCTCCAGCGGCTAGTGCCTTTACCATATCTCCTGTATACCGAATACCCCCATCACTGATGATGCCAACGTTTTTATTTTTTAATGCAGCTGCTGCTTCCATTACTGCAGTAATTTGAGGAACTCCGGTACCTGCAACAATTCGAGTAGTGCAGATAGAGCCTGGTCCAATACCTACTTTTACTGCATCGGCACCTGCATTGGCAAGCGCTAATGCACCAGCTGCTGTACCTACATTACCAGCAATTACCTGAATACCTTTAAATGTTTTTTTGATTTGTTTTAATGCGTCCATTACTCCTTTGGTATGTCCATGGGCGCTGTCTAAACAAATAACGTCAACGCCTGCATGATGTAGGGCGGCAACTCTATCCAGGGTATCTTTGGTAATACCTACACCAGCGCCAACAAGCAATCTTCCGAATGAATCTTTTACTGCGTGTGGGTGAGATTTTAATTTTAAAATATCACTGAAAGTAATCAAGCCAATTAGTTCGCCTGATTTATTAACAACAGGTAATTTTTCTATTTTATTTTTCTTAAAAATTAGTTCTGCCTTTTTTAAATTAGTTCCTTCAGGTGCAGTAATGAGATTTTCTTTCGTCATTACTGAACTTACCTTTTCTTTGAAATTAGTTTCTAGGCGTATATCCCTATTCGTTAAAATACCCACCAATAGATTGCTTTTATTTACGATTGGTATGCCACCAATCTTATTATCTCTCATCATATGGATTGCTTCACCGATTGTAGCATCTGGTGATAGCGTAACAGGATCTAATATCAAACCATTCTCACTTCTCTTTACCCTTCTCACTTGGTCAGACTGTTGACTAATACTCATATTTTTATGGAGAATACCTAGTCCGCCCTCTCTTGCCAATGCAATGGCGAGTTGTGCTTCAGTAACTGTATCCATTGCAGCACTTAACATGGGGACATGCAGCGTAATGGTTTTGGTAAGTTGGGTACTGATATTTACTTCACGGGGCAGTACTTGGGAGTATGCTGGCATCAGCAATACATCATCGAAAGTGAGACCTTCACCGAAAAATCTGTTGGATTTACTTTTAGCTGGGGAGTTATTTATTGTTGCCATAGGCAAAGATAAAACAAAATTGATTTGCACCCAAAAACTGCTAAAAATCCATTCAACAGGGTGATTTACTAGTAAAACTGCTTCTAATCAGAAGTCAATAGCAGAATTCTGAAAATTTAATTAAGTCAATCTGGGCAATAAATGCTAGGCAATTTTGAAAACCTTACCTGGTATACTTAAGATGATTCCTTGCATTTCTAGTGAAAGTAAAGCTTCTGCTACCAAGCCACTAGAAAGACCCGACTTGAAATGTATTTGATCGATTTGAATCGTTTCCTGTTTTTGAAGAATAGCAAAAATTATTTTTTCATTATCGGTTAATTCAATGAAAAGTTCAGGTTGCTTTTTTGGAGAAATTTTTTTGCTGTCCGTCCAATTCATCATTTCAAGTAGGTCACTAGCACTAGTTAATAAGGAAGCTTTATTGGTTCTAATCAAGTGATTACATCCTTCACTTTTATTATCAGTTAGTCTACCAGGAATAGCAAAAACATCTTTGTTATAATTATTTCCTAATTCTGCCGTAATTAATGAGCCACCTTTTATACCACTTTCGATTACCAAAATAGCATCACTGATTCCAGCTACTATTCTATTTCTTTTAGGAAAATTTTGTTTATCAGGAATGGTATCACTCATAAATTCAGAGAGCAATCCACCATTGATTATTATTTGTTTCGCAAGTGTTTTGTTTTGTAAGGGATAAATTCTATCGAGGCCATGTGCAAGTACACCCAATGTAGGTAAGTTGTTTTTAAGCGCTGCTTTATGGGCTATTGTGTCAATACCAAATGCTAAACCACTGACTATTAAAATATTTTCTTCCTGTAATTCTGCTATTATTTTTTCACTAATCATTTTTCCATATTCAGAATAATTACGGGTACCAACAATGGAAATAATTTTCGGATGATTCAAGTTTGCATTACCTCGATAGTAGAGTAAGGTTGGACTATCATAGCAATGAAGTAATCTTTGAGGATAATTTTTATCGGTTAAAAAGAGCGGAGTGATTTTGTATTTGTCAATAAATTTTATTTCATCTTCACAGCGTTGGAAATTGTTGAATTTTTTTATGCAGTCTGCTCTTATCGAACCGATGCCTTCCATATTTTCTAGCTCCTTTCTATTGGCTGAAAAAATGGAAGCGGCATTTCCAAATCGGTTAATCAGCGCTTTGGCGTTTACCTCTCCGATATTTGGAATAAGCGTAAGGGCAATTTGGTACTGCAATTCATTTGTCATCGGGGAAGAAGGGTAGGTGTTATCAAATATAAAAATTATTTAATAAATAAGCTACTCTTATCTTGGCAGTATCAGTCTATTTTATGGATTGGGGCTATTGCTAATAATCGTCATTTCTGTTCTTCTGTTGGATGCCTTCCCTGTTTCGGTTTCGTTATCAGCAATGGGTTGAGTGGATCCCATTCCTTTATATTGTAACCTGTCTTTTGAAAAAAGTCTGGTGGAAAGTATATAATGAATGACTGCCTCTGCTCTACTGTTAGAGAGTATTAAGTTATCGGCAGCTTTACCCACATTATCGGTGTGGCCAGTAATCAATATTTTTAATTGCGGATTATCTTTTAATAATTGGATTACTTTATTTAATTCGATAGTGGACTCTGGTTTTAAATCAGCTTTTTTAGAGTCGAAAAAAATATTTTTTAAAACAATTGCTGCACCTGCCTCAATGGGTTGCAAGGGAATATTAGCAGTATACATTGAGTCGATTAAGGGATCGCTTAAATTATAGTTTTCTGAATAAAAAAG
>CANCRO010000099.1 GCA_947380605.1 Chitinophagaceae bacterium | reverse complement strand
GAGTTAGGTTGCTGCGAAGCACCAAAAGTATTGATGGATTCAATAATGGGAAGTCCAGTTTTTGGATATCTTACTAAACAAATATAGGCGTCACCGGTAGTGATGTTGCGGGTTCCATTTAAATAGGGTTTGCTGTAAGCTGCAGCAAGAATATCTGGTAAGCCATCTGCTGGTCTTGCATCGTCTCCACGAACAAGCTTTTGAATATCACCTAAGGTAAGGTCGACTTTACCAAAATTATTAATCATGTAGTCATTAATATATTGATAGGTTTCAACACTTTCTATTTTGGTGATTTGTCTAGACGGACCATTGTTAACTCTTTTCGCGATGTATTCATAGGCCAACAGAAATACAGCAGCGCCTTTGCTATTAACAACCGCTTTGTGATCCCAGTTTTGCAGCGTGGTAATTATTTCTTTTAGCAAAGGGTAATCAGCAGCGTTTAAACTAAGAAGACTATCAAGCCCATAAGGAAATTCGAATTTTGCAGGATATTGTCGATCAAATTTTAATTTTTTAAAATGCTCATAATCAATTTTGTCTATACCGTTTAAGAGTTCGTTTACTCTTTTGCTTCTGTTATTATTATAAGTTTCAAATCCATCTTTAAAATCATATTTAGTTGGACTTAGATTAGATTTTCCTTCTGTTGCTAAAAACGGCGAGTGGTTGGTATTAAATAAATAGCCAGCAGCAGGGTTGGTATATTGCGGCAAAGATTCAATCGGTTTAAATTTAGTCCATAAAGTAGCAGAGCTATTTCCGGGAATTGTACCCTTCCAATTATAGGAAGGATCAGGATTACGAATCGGAAGTTTTGCGTTGCTTATATAAAATATAGTGTCAAACCGGTCTGCATATACAATATTAAACATAGGCAAGCTTGTCATGCTTAAAGCTTTATAAAACTCTGTGTAATTGTGTGCTTTATTCATACGATACCATTCTTCTAAAGCCCTACAATCCATATTAGCAGGAAGGCGCATGGAGAATACACCGTTTTTGGTTTTTAGTGTTGCCCCATATTTACTCCAGTAAACTTTTTTGCTAACTTTAAAAGGAATTCCCTTAATTTTCAATTTTGCTTTTCTAATTTCTAGGTTAAGCCATTCGCCATCAAATTTGTATTGGTTATTGTTTTTAGGATTCGACTCTAATTGAAATATGTCAATAATGTCGGGGCTGTTTACAGTGTGGGCCCAGCCAAGATTTTCATTAGTTCCATGAAATATAAGACAGGCTCCAGGAAAAAGGCCGCCTAACATATTCCAGCCCTCCTCACTTTGTAAGTGTGCTTCATAAAAGGCAACAGGCCCTTCAACGGGTTGGTGGGCGTTAATTGCAAGAAAGGCCTCGCCGGTGTTTGTTTTAGAAGGATGAAAAGCAAATGCATTGGATCCCTCAGAAGAAAAGCCGGGAATTGTTTCTACCTTTCCGCCTAATATTTTAGGAAGAGTTTTTTCTACACCACAAAAAATGCTAAGTGAAAAAATGCTAGCAGTAAGATATTCTTTGTCATTTACAGGAAAGGCGTTTTTATATTTAATTTCTTTAGGATGGGCTTTAGCATAAGCATTTATTCCTTGAACATATCCGTTTACTAATTTAATAAAATCTGGACTTAATAAACTCCATTGGTCTTCTACCAGTTGTCTACAGCGCAAGAGATTAACAACATAGTCTGCTTGTGCGCCTTTTTTACCTAGAGCTGAAGCCAACTTTGCTTTTCCTGATAAAATCATTAATTGAAGGGTTGGAAAATCATCTTCTGCGTGGGCCCAGGCAAGACCATAAGCAACCTCTTGGTCCGTTGGTGCAAAAATATGAGGAACGCCAAAGCTGTCGCGCGCGATACGAATGTTTTGAGGATTAACTTGAGCGTTGGCGAAACTGGTGCTTAATAATAATAGGAATATAAAATTTTTCATGCCGAAAAATAAAATAAAACTTTCATCTAGCCTAAAAAACATAGAATTATGAATTGTATTGTAATCGTTTGTTTTCAAAAAATTAATTTAAGACCCGTTAAATCGGTTTTCATTTTTCCATGATTAATTACAAAATAACCATTCAATACAACTAGCTTTACCAAGCTCAAAACGAAAAGTGTAATGGAAGACAAAGAACAGGTGGTTGGTCAAACAAAAAAATGGATTAACGAAGTGATTATTGGCTGTAATTTTTGTCCATTTGCCGCGAAGGTGGTAAAACAACAATCAATATATTATCAAGTAGAAAATAGCGCCGCTTTAAATATTTGTTTAGATGCTTTTTTACAAGAAATGATTCGCTTGGATGAAGACCCATCTATTGAAACAAGTTTTTTAATTTTTCCGAATTCTTTTGCGGACTTTGACGACTACCTTGATTTGGTTAATCTTGCGGAAAAATTAATTTTTGATAAGGGCTATGAAGGTGTTTATCAGGTAGCCAGCTTTCACCCGCTTTATCAGTTTGAAGGAGCTCAGCTAGACGATGCTGCAAACTATACCAACAGGTCGGCCTATCCCATGTTACACCTGTTGCGCGAAATAAGCATTGACAAGGCATTAGAAAATTTCAAATCACCTCAAAACATTCCAGATACCAATATTAATTTTGCAAGAGAAAAGGGGTTGGTTTACATGAAACTTTTAAGAGACAGCTGTTTATAAAACAAGATAAACTTTTTAGATTTCAACTTCGTTTTAGCCACCCAGTAATACTCATTCTGCTTCGATTAGACACCATCACTTCGTGAATCATTTCATCGCTTTTAAAAAATACAGCTGTTTGTGCATTAGGTGAAACATGCTGTACACCGTCTTCTTGATAAAGTTTTAATTTTCCTCCGTTTTCTTCCAACCAGTTTTCATTTAAATAATTGATTAGAGAATATTTTCTGTCGGAATCATTTTTAAATTGGTCTTTATGTTTTTTATAAGAACTGCCTTTTTCATATAACGCATAATGAAACTCGTAACCATTAATTCCAGTATAGCAAGTTCTATTAAGGTGTTCAATAAACCCATCGATACGATGTAAAAACTCTTGTTCAAAAATATTGTCGTGATCTTTGTCCATCCAATAAATTTTATCGCCTCTCATTTTTTGTTGCTCATCTTTGATCGACTCGTTGCCAATTCCTGCTGCAATTAGAAGGCCGTCGTTTTCTAATTGATGAATGTTATTTTGAAGGCCTTTGGATAGGGCGTCTGATAAAAACCTGTTATCTATTCCCACCTTGTTTTCAAGGTAGCCGTCGATAAGCAAATCAAATTCGTGGTACATTTTTAAGTTTAAGTGTGGTAAGATAGTTCTTTTACTTGCGAACAGCTTGCAATCATTTATTGTCAGTACTAAAAAGCGTTTTATCTTTATCCCACATAAATGATCAATGAAAGAGTTTAAAAAATATTTTATTATACCGGCTTCTCCCGAAGAGGTATACTTGGCATTAACGCTTCCTGCTACGCTTCAGCTGTGGACAGGTGAGGTGGCAGAGATGAGTACCGAACCCGGAACTGAGTTTTCGTTATGGGAGGGAAGTATTGTAGGAAAAAATCTTGAGTTTGTTCCAGGAAAAAAAATAGTGCAACAGTGGTATTTTGGGGACCAAGAACAGGAGTCAATCGTAACGATTAAGTTGCACGTTCATAAACAGGGCACTTCAGCAGAGTTGCTGCATACTAACATTCCAGAGGAGGCATATGATGAGATGGTAGAAGGCTGGAATGAAAATTACTTCGGTATGCTTATTCAGTTTTACGTATAAATAACCGGTGAGTCACCCTCGCCGGTGAGTCACTCCAACCGGTGACTCACCCTCGCCGGTGACTCACTCAAGCCAGTGAGTCACTCCAACGGCTGACCGACTACGGTCAGTGACTCACCCTCGCCAGTGACTCACTCCAACCAGTGACTCACTAGGGTGGGGGTGTTTATCGCCCCCCTCGTCATTTTTCAGATGGTATATTGTATTTTTGTTTTCAATTTAAAAACAAATGGGCTCATTTATTACCCGGACGAGCTGTCCCTGTTGTGGCAGCGCAGATATCACCAAGGCCTTGGCCTGTAAAGATTTCACCGTATCCAATGAAATATTTGATATTATGGAGTGTGGAGCCTGTACCCTTCGATTTACTCAGTCTATACCTGAACAAGCTTCTATTGGAAAGTATTACCAATCGGACGCCTATATTTCGCACAATGACACTGAAAAGGGCTTGGTAAATAAACTGTATATAAAGGCAAGAAATTATACACTTAGCTGGAAAATGAAGTTGCTTGATAAAAACACGGGGAATAAAGCGTATAAAAGAGAGCTAGTAGACATAGGCGCTGGAACAGGAGCTTTTATAGATAAAGCACAGCATTTGGGCTGGGAGGTCACAGGGCTAGAGCCTGATGAGGGCGCTAGAAAAATTTGTTTTGATAAATATGGAATTCAGTGCGATACGCCTGAAAAATTATTCAAACTTCCTGCTCAAAAATATGATGCAGTAACGATGTGGCATGTACTAGAGCATGTTCACCAGTTGCATGAATATTTAGATCAAATAAAGAGGGTTTTAAAAACCGGGGGCGTGGCATTGATTGCATTACCCAATTATACTTCCAATGATGCGGCAGAATATAAATCCTTTTGGGCAGCTTATGATGTTCCGCGTCATTTGTATCATTTTTCTCCCCAGGCAATGGGATTTTTAGCAAGTCAACATGGAATGACTTTAGAAACTATGACTCCGATGTGGCTGGACTCATTTTATATAGCAATGTTGAGCGAACAATACAAAAATAAAAAGGGCAATTTATTCGCGGCTGTTTGGAGTGGCCTGAAGTCAAACCTCTTTGCAATTAAGGATAAAAAAGTTTGCAGCTCGCTGGTTTATTTGCTTCGGAATGAGTAGAAAACGAAAAACCATTTTAGATTTTATTCTATTACATTTTGGCGTAAGTACGAAAATTAAATAGTTTAGTTATTCTATTATAAAAATTAAAAAGTAATTTGCATTATCATAAAAAACCAACCAATGAAATTCTTTAAAAAACTCTCTTTGACAGCATTTGCAGCTGTTTTATTTATTGCATTAGTGTCTTTCTCGGCACAACAATACTTTAACTTAAAATTTTCTGAAGAAGCGTTGAATAAGCATTTTCAAAATTTAACCGCGATTAAGCAAATTGCTGAAAAGAGCAATATGGCACACCAAGAAGTATTGTTTATTTCAGCAAGTGTAGATAGTCTTCAAAAAGATATTATTGACCAAGTAAGATTACAACAACAGCAACAACCGGCTCAGCCCGCTTCTAAAAAGTAAGAAACCGTTGTTCTAATAAAGCGGTTTATTTTGAGGAATGAATTGATCAAGGCAGTTCTGTTTCGATTGATTCATTCCCTATTTTTTCTTCTTCTTGTTCAGGAAAATCTCCAGCTTGCAATTCAATTCTTTTGGTAATATCACTCAGCGATGTAAGGCGCTGAACGGTATAAGGAATAGTGTCGAGGCCTGAGACAAATTTTAAAATATAATTATAAATTCCCACCAAATTACCCGCTAAAATAGTAGTAGACCCCATTGCTTGGTGGGTAATCAGCAGGGCTGCACCAATTACTACTAAAACTAAAATTTCCATCAATCCAAAACTCCAAGCTTCTTGGTCAGAAATTCTTATTTGCCAACTACGTAAATTTTCATAGTGTCGAACCATTGCAGGCTTATTGGCTGAACTAATAATATTTACTTGGTTTTCTAGCTCATCGTTTTTAAAGCTGATTAGTCGCTTCATTTTCTTGCCATAAAAATAGCTGATCGCCACCACCGGAAGTAAAATAGACAAGCAAAGCAACACTACTGCTGGGTCATAAAAGAATAACAATAAAATAGAACCAAAAATATTAAAGGCAGCCTCAAAAACATACACTAGATCAAATTCCAAAAAGTCAACAAACTCTTTTGCCAAAGTAGAGTGCGCGCTTAGTTTTGATACTTCAGAAGCATGGATTCTGCGAGATAAAAAGCAAGTTACCAATGAAGTATAAATACCAGAGTAGGTTCTTGTATCAAGCATGTGCCGAATGGTGCCCGCAATCAGATATAGAAGATGAACAAGTGACAAGTAAATTAAACCATCGTAGCTATTTTTCATCAAATCATTGATGGCCATCCCTAAAAAGAAAGGACGTAGCAAAGCCCCGGTCATCTCTAAAGCAAAAAGCAAATAGGTAAGCACCAGTTGATACCGATGCTTTAGCATTAATTTTTTTAAAACGTCAAACCTAGACATAATCTTTTATTGGGCGCTCATTATATAACCTGGTGTGGTGTACAGGAAATAAGTAGTCAAAAATCAAACCAAGTTATTGTTGATGGCCTTCATTTGACTTAAAATAGGGGCGGAAGTTTAATTCAATTTTATTTTTCTCTTTCTGTAACTGAATTGTTATTAATGCCAGTTATAAGCCCCCTACAATTACTTGCACCGCATTGACATACAAAGGGTTCCATGTTTTCATCTAAAAAACTGGCATAGTCTAGCGTTAGCTCTTCACCCGTGGATATTGTTCTTGTGGCGATTACGTTTAATCCGAGGTAGGCAGTGTTGGCATTACAGCTATGATTTTGTGGAGCCCATCCGCCGGGGTCTTGGTCCCAAAGTATAAACACCTCCTTACTAATAGGGTAAGCATATCTTCTAAAGTTTTCTTTATCTCTTTCCCCCCAATTTTTTGTGACATATTTTCGAGTTACAATCCTTTGCGACATTTCTTCTCCCTTAAAAATCAACTCGTTTATTTCTATGTCTTTAGCTGCATAAATTCCATATCCTGATATGGAATTTCCTTTCATTCGATATTTCTTTTGTTTTATTTGGTGTCTCGCTATTCCTTCTGTTATGATGTGACGAAGGAAATTGGCTTGGCCAAATCCATCATTTTTTAAAATATAATCCGCACTACCTTCATAACCATCTTTATAAAAAACGGAACAAGTAAAATTAATTTCTAAAAAAAACAACTCACCCGCATCATTCATTCTAAAATCTAAACGAGCATAACCGACCCCATTAAAACTTTGAAAAATTTTTTCAGCAGCGGCGCGTAATTTTTTTTCAACAGCTTCTTCTGTAACAGAAATATTAGCGTTGGGATGTAATTCAGATGTTTTTAAAGCATAGGTTTTAAATTCTGTTGCATCTGGAAAAATATACTCAATTGGCTTAAAACTTTTAACACCATTTATTTCACCCACATTGGCAGTTACCATCACTGTAAACTCTCTACCTTTAATATATTCTTCAATGAGTAGCGGACCATATTCATCGATGATAGAATGTGTTTTTTCTTTTAGTTCAACGAAATTTTGTACCAGACTTTTGTTGTCAATACCCAAGCTGTCACCCGCTTTAGCAGGTTTTACAAATAGAGGAAATGAAAGATGTTGTATTTGTTTTTCTAGATTATCTTCTTCTTCAATTAATGCATAGGCTGGAGAATGAATCCCTTCTACGTAGGCCACATATTTCATTAATTCTTTTGGCGGGTCATACAATAAGCTAGAAGGGCCAGTGAAGGGGAGGTTCAGCAATTCAAGGGAGTAGATTACATCTATTGAAGGAACTTCCCACTCAAGATACCCTTCGCATAAATTAACATAGACATCATAGTTTTTCTTTTTTAATTCCTTTAACTGTTTGTAAGTAGTCAATTTATTTAGCATTACATGATCTACTATAGCTTCTGGAATAAGTTCAGCTAAATTTCTTGGAGGATCGTAATATTGATAATCTATGTTAGTGGCAGAGTAGTCTGGTTGCAATACACAAACTTTAATAGGGAGCGTTTTATTTCCCGATAGTTTTTCCAATTTTGTAACTGGAGTATTAAAATTATATTTTACTGCGCTCATTTATATGAATTTTTCAACCACCATTTTTAAATACCAGCCCCTTAAACAAGTTGCCCTTTATCGTGCATTTTATTTTTAATAATTGATTATTTTAAATTAAGGGCCTGCTTAATAAAGCGGTGTCGATAATTTTTTTAACTAACCCCGCAAAAGTTTGGTTACTCAATCTTAAAATTGCGCCAATAGAGGTATAGTCTTCATCTTCGCTCAAACCACATTGTGCATTTACTTCAAGCACATAAACTTTACCCGTTACCGAATCTTGTCTAATATCTACTCTTGTATATCCTTTTCCTTTGGTGGCCACATAGGCGTCCCAACTAATTTTTTTTATCTCTTCCAAAAGGCTTGGATCGGGTGCTTGATATTCATAGAAATTTCCGTCATTGGGCATGGGGCCCTCTTCTTCATATACCTCCCATAAACGATCGAAACTTAATATGCGCTCTTGCTCAGGAAGGGAGGGGTGAAAAACTCTTTGTACTGGATTATAGACCGTTGCTTCGGCTGGATGATCATATGATCCAACAATCAATGTAGTGTATTCGTTACCGTTAATAAAGGATTCTAGCACAATTCCATCGGTGGTTAAATCCCATCCGCGATATCCTGCAAACATCAAATCTATCTGAGCTTTCAAATCAATTACATTGTCCACTACATTTTTAATTCCTAGCCCCATGCTGCCCCCAGACACTGCCGGTTTTACAATTAATGGTGTTCCAAGCTTTTCGAAAATGTTATTTAAATGATGATCAGGCGTGTGAATGGCCTCCCACTTTGCGGTGGGAATATTCGCTTGATCAAAAGCAATCTTCATCGGTATTTTGGAGGTGGTAATGGCATAAAAATATTCGTCCGCACCTGTATAGACAAGCCCTTTTTCTTGTAATAGTTTTACAACAGAAATCCCAGGCGTACCATTTATTTCATCTCCATCACAAATATTAAATACAATAGGAAATACCTCTCCCTTTTCTTTTTCTACAACGATAGTATCAATAATGACAATATAATTAGCCATTGTTACGGGCTGCCAAATCCACTCCAGTGCCAGCGCTTCAAAAGCTTGCTTATACTCTGCAATACTTTGACTAAAATCATAATAGTAGTCAATATTTTCGTCGCTATTTTGTAGATAGGGTGCCAAAACCCAAACCTTCATTTTTTTTGAAGATATTTGATGGTTGGTTGAAATAGGAGTTGGCATACTAGATCAGATAAAAGAAGTAAATTAATTCGAAAAACGCTATTTATTTTATAGTAAATGTATTGAAGAGGAAATGAATAAAAAAGTTATTGTGTATTTTTTATTTAAATATTAGACAGGGTGGGTTTAAAAGGCGGGCAATAAATAATAATCGACCCGCTCAATAGTAATAAACACTTTCCTGAATGTCCAAATAAATGAACGCATTGAGATTAATTTAGCAAAAATATTACTATGTACGATGTTCCTGAAATGCCTGACCGAAATTTATTAATACAATTGGTAAATATGAAAATGCCTTTTGGAAAATACAAGGATGTTTTACTTTGTGACTTGCCGGTTTCCTATCTTGAATGGTTTCAGCGAAAGGGTTTTCCAAAAGGCAAGCTGGGGATATTGCTAACGACTATATATGAAATCAAGCTGAATGGATTAGACAACCTGTTGAAACCTTTGAAGCAGCTCAAATAAAAATCATCCTAAGGAACTTTAAATAAAAAGGGAATTTTCTACGTCCTGAAAAAATAATTGGACTAACTTTATAAGAAGACAGATACACCCTAACAATTCCTACTAGAACAAGCTCATACTATAATTTTATTCAATGAATAATAGTCTCATATTAACGGTAACCCTTAATCCTGCAATTGATAAAAGTACGGTCACCGACTTAATACAACCCGAGGCAAAACAAAGGTGCGCTGATGTTTTAAATGAACCAGGGGGCGGAGGCATTAATGTAAGTAAGGCGTTAAAAAAATTACAAGCAGAATCAAT
>CANCRO010000098.1 GCA_947380605.1 Chitinophagaceae bacterium | reverse complement strand
TGGAGGTAAATTAGTGTTGGTAGAATTTAGATCAGAAGATCCAACTGTACCAATTAAAACCATTCATAAAATGAGTGAAGCGCAGGCCATCAAAGAATTTAAAGCAGCAGGTTTTGTATTTGATAAAAACATAGATAATCTTCCTTGGCAGCACTGCATGGTTTTTACAAAGCAGTAAATTAGCTACCAAGTTTAACTACAAAAAAACTGTTTATAAAATCAAGCAATATCGAGTTTTATCTCCTATCTTTTCAATCATTATACGCTTTAGACCTTTTAATAAACTTCGACTAGCTGTTGCCGATGACTTATTCAGCTTCGTCAATTAAGGAGACTGCTTATTAAGATAGTTGGCATTTACTTCACCTATTTTAATTGATAGCGAACTAATTAGATTTAAAATTCGAGCAGTGGTCTTGTAGGGAGTTTTTCATTAATATGATCATTTGATACTATCAAGGGCAGCTAAAAATAATAGAGTAAAGATTAGCTGATTCCTCCAATTTTTATGCAATAATTTAAACGGCTTTTGTAAATCCGTATGATTTTTTTGCATGAATTCCCTTAATTTTACTTATAATTTTCAATATTCATAATGCAACTAGCCGAGGCACTATCTTATTTCATTGAGGTGTTTGTATTGTTTTTTTCAATCAACTTATACTTTACTCGAAAGGGGAATAAGCTGTTAAATCAATTATTAGCCTTCTTTTTTATTGCCAAAATTGCAAAATTCATTTTATTTCAACATTTTATATTGGAAACTTGGAGTATTCCTTTGTTTCTAATTATTCCAGTTGGAATACTGTATTTTATGTCACCCGCTGTATTTTATCTCTACGTAAGAGCTTTTATAGGGGATGAAAAAAAGTTAAAAAAATCGGATGCTTGGCACTTGATACCCATCCTTTCCATAGCAATTTTTGCTTTATTTACAGCTAAGGATGTTTTTGTTAATTATGCTTTTGGGGTTGAATCTTATCGATTATCTATCAATGATTTTCTTACGGCCTATAAATTTGCCCCTCCTAGATTAGGTCTTATTGCATTCTATTTTATACTGTCATGGGCCGTTTTACTGAAGGCTAGAAAGGGTACTTTTTCTACTATGCATAAAAAAAGTAGAAATTGGATAATGTTCTTGATGAGTTTAGTGACCATTCAAATGGTTTTTAGTATTCCTTCTATATTTACGATATTGACTTTTAACAATCATAGTTTTACTGAGCAAATAAAACAGATGATGTTTATAGGGGATATCATTTTCTTTGCATTAATTATTTACACCATACAAAATCCTGTCATTTTATATGGCTATCTATTTGTAGAACCTTTTCTTCAACAAGACAAGAATTTATCTAAGCCTTCTGGGAAGAGTAAAGTAGCGGATCAAGTACTTATTAATACTCAGGAAGAAGATGAATCATTTCCTCAACTTGATCTCATTTCTCAAGGGATTCATGAATATATGTCCGAGAAAAAGCCTTGGCTGAAGGCTGATTTTGATATCAGTCAAATGGCATCAGACTTAGGTAAGCCAGTTCACCATTGCTCTTATATGTTGAATGAAGGGCTTAAGATATCATTTAGGGATTGTATTAATCAATATAGAATACAATATTTTATAGAAGAATACCCCAAGAAAAAGGAAAACATCACTTTAGAAGCAATGTCTAAACAGGCTGGATTTAGTAATAGGGTGTCATTTAATAATGCCTTCAAAAAATTAAGGGGTACTACCCCCACCGAATATTTTAGTGCTGATAAATAATCAATTATATATTATTATTTATTTAAAATCAGCATTCCCTCCTCTCAAATTTTTGTTTTCAATCCGGTTCTGCAAATAGACATTAGATTAGATATATTCTTAATAAAATATACTACCATCTGTATTGCTTTTTCTTAAAAGAAACGCTTCCATTACGTTCATTTAATTATCCTCGACCTATTTCATTGGTGGATCAACCTAAAATTGATTGAAAAAAAATTGAATTTTTTTTCAAATCTATCAGAAAAAATTATTATCGTTTTACAAATTTGCAGGTGCAAAAAGCAAGTTCTAGGGCTTGAAAGGAGAATTTTGTAAATAACGGCTCAAAATTTATTAAATACTTTCTGCTTAATTATTAGGTAAAATGAAAAACCCACGCATTTTTGCAATTTTCGTATTGGTATTACTGTGTTCGCAATGCACCCAAGCACAAAACATTTGGTCCTTTTCTCCTTCAATTGCGGGCCCTACAATATTAATGAATAGTTTATCTACGAGTGCTGATCAATATAAGGTAACAAGTTCTGATTCAACAGATTCAGGAGGAGCTTCTATTGCTATTGATACCTCAGGTAAATTCGTTTATGTGTGTGATGGAATTAGGAGTATAATAAGAAGAATTGATATTAAAAATAGGCAAGTTAAAACGATTGCTGGGAGATACGGCCAAGGTGCATTTTATGGCGATGGTGGCGATGCTAAGAATGCAGCTTTAAAGAATCCTGTATACATTACAATTGATAAAAATAATAATCTTTATGTTGCAGACAATGGAAACAATAGAATCCGAAAAATAAGGTTAAGTGACAATATTATTACTACAGTAGCTGGTAATGGTAACTCAAACAATTTTGATTGTACTGATGGTGAAGGGGTAATTGCAACTAATGCAGCCTTAAACCAACCCACCGGAGTGGCTATCGATAAATATGGAGATCTATATATTACCGAATGGGGTTCTTCTCATACATCTCAATCGAATTGTTCGACTATTGACCCTGTGGGTTCGAGAGTTTGGAAATTAACAATGTCAACTGGGAGATTAAATTCAGTTGCAGGTTTTAATGGTTTATTCGCTACTGCCTCCGATCCACTTCAAACGTTTAGTACTTTGAATTCTTTTAAACCAAAAAGAATTAAACAAAATGTTTTGTTGCAGCAGTTTACTGCTCCAGCAGTGGATGATAGTTTGAATGTATTTTTTGCTTCATCACAGCTGTATATTTGGAAGTTATCTAGATCAACGGGAAAATTGAGCTTGTATGCAGGTTGGGAAGGAAATATAAGCGGAACTCCAAATGCGGTGCAGTCCTTTAATGTTCCTGCAACTTATTATCTATTAAGTATAACGACTCAAATTTTTATTGACCCAGAAGGGGATCTTTTTATGTGTAGTGGGGGTAAAGTTCTTAAAGTAAATAAACATTCAAAAAACATAGTTGCATTAATTAATCCAAGCGGAAGCTATAATTACTCCACTCAAAACGGTCAACCAGCAAGTCAACAAGCTTTTTTATCTTCTGCAATAGCATTTGATAAAAGTGATAGTGTTTACTTATCTTCTGAAGCACAGGGTGGAATAACGGGAACGACGGGTAGAGTGTGGGCTGCTTCGATTAGGGGAGGGTGGAACGGAACGGATCCTGATTTTTGTAAAAATACTAACTGGGATAATAATGTAGTACCTCAGGGAGCTATGAATGCATTAATTCCTGCTATTCCTTCTCCGAATCCTTGGCCAGTGATAACCTGCAATGTTAATCTTAGTAATCTTAGAATTAAAGCAGGCGGAATTTTAGAAGTAGCTAGCGGAGGAACTCTTACTGCGGATTGTATTACCATTGAACCGGGAGGATCCTTAATAGGTAAAGGGGTTGTAAATTGCAGTTACGTTTATCTAGGGCAAAAGTTGCTTCCTCAAAGGGGATGGCGGGTTTTTGCCAATCCATTTTCAACCCCAAAAAATATCCAAGAAAATGCCAATATAAATTTTATTAAAATTAATGGCAATTACAGATATTCCAATAATCCTACCCTTGATACTCGCCTTTTTAATAATGCTACCAATAGCTGGACTAATGTTACTGATACCACAAGTATTGCTTCTAAGATCAATCATGCCATATTTATAAGGGGTACTATAGAAGAGGCAACTCGAGAAACCTATGCTAGTGGCCCTTCAGGAATGGATTATTTTGCTTCAGGAACCTTGCTTCCTTTAAATAGTACGGTTACAATTCCTGCACCAGCTAATGCAAATAATTTCAGTTTAACAGGTAATCCTTTTGCTGCTCCAATCACCTCAATGGCATTAACTGGAGGCGTTAGAAGAGCCTATTATGTTTATCAAATAGATCAAGGAGCTACTGTTACAGATAAAAGAACAAAAAGAGGAGGTTGGAGTCCAGTATTACTTTCAGATACGGTTACCACCATCCCTGTTTTGGGAGTTATTCAATGGAAACAGCCTGCAGGAACTTTTGATCTCACAACCAATGACTTGCGTCCTAGAGGAACACCGGTTTCCAATTATGTAGCTTTTGAGAAGTCAATACAACATATAGAATTGGCGGTGACTGATTCAGGTGTTATTCAAGATAAATTATTTGTGAGTGTTGATGCCCATGCAACTGATAAAGGAACAGACTTCAACGATTTAGAAAAAATAAATAATACAGGTATAAATATTTATACGATTGCCGAAGATAGAACACATTTGGCGGTGGATACAAGAAGCAGTTTACATACTAGGATTCCAGTAGGTATTACTGCAGAAAATGGCACTTATAATTTGGTAGTGAATAATAACAATTTACCTGAGGGCACTACCGTTTACCTCAACGATAATTTTGAGCATAGAGTCATTGACTTAACGAAAAAAAATAAGTATAGTTTTTCAGTAAATAGTCAACCCGATTCAAAGGGTGACAATAGATTCTCCATTCAAATTTTACAAAATAAGAGTACAGTTTTCTTAAAAGAGTATAGCAATAGGGACTTTAGGGATCCATTGTTTAAAAATAAGCAGCGCGTTTTTTAATGATTTATTTTATTAACCCATTGGGCTAATTGAATTAGGCTAATGGATATATTGAACAAAGTTTTTTTATTTATTTAGAAATTATCATGGTCAAAAAATATAATTTACTTAGACTGATTTGTATTGTTGTTTTAGCTACAATAGTACCCTTTGTGGCTAAAGCTCAAATTGATCCAGGTATTGACCCTGATTTAGGTTTTAGTTATTTATCACCAAGATTTCTTACCAAAGGGGTAGCAACTGATACGCTGAAACCTATTGGTCCAGCTTTCACCTCTTATAGTATTTCTCCTGCCTTGCCCGCAGGCTTAAGCTTTAATACTAGCACAGGAAATATTACAGGTACTCCTACTATTATAACTAGTGCAATTGCTTATTCAATAACTGGAACAAGTAGTTCTATAGGAACCCTTACTGCCAATTTAGTTATCACGGTAAATGACAAGGCACCCTCTGATACTTTGAAATACAATACTCCGAATATATTTACTAGAAATATAGCAATTACAAGTTTATCACCTATTATTAGCGGAGATGGAGGAGTAATAACTAATTTTAGAACTGAGCCTAGTTTGCCCGCAGGCTTAAGTATTGATGCAACTACTGGAGTTATTAGCGGAACACCCACTGTGTTATCAAGTGCAAAAGACTATACCGTTATTGCAGCTAATACAGGTGGTTATAAACTTGCTACCGTAAATATTACTGTGAATGAATTAATACCGAATATCAGTTATAATACGCCCAATGTATTTACCAAAGGAACCGCTATCAGCAGTCTGAGCCCAACCAATACGGGTGGCTTGGTAGTTTCCTATAGAATTTCTCCTAGTTTACCAGCTGGCCTTAGTTTTAATACTAGCACTGGAGTTATCAGTGGTACTCCTACTGCATTAATTGCTACAACCAATTATTCTGTAATAGCCACAAATACCGGGGGCGCTGATACGGCTAATCTAGATATCACCGTAAATGATGTTGCACCCAATTCCTTATCCTATACTACGCCTAATATTTTTTATAATACAGTTACTATTGGAAATCTAAATCCAACCTCTAGTGGAGGACCTGTAGTAAGTTATAGTATTTCACCTGCTTTATCTGCTGGTCTAAGTTTTAGTACTAGTACGGGTGTAATCAGTGGTACTCCTACTATTGCTTTTCCTGTTACTGATTATACAGTAACGGCAACCAATACAGGAGGCTCTACTGCTGCGAATGTTTCTATAACTGTAAGAGAAACAGCGCCTTATAATTTAAGGTATACTACGCCCAATATTTATACAATCAATTATATTATTACGCCGCTTGTTCCAACCTGGAGCGGTGGGCAGGTAACTAATTTTAGTATTGCTCCTTCTTTGCCAGCGGGGCTTGGCATTTCTTCTACTACTGGTAATATTAGCGGAACACCTACAGCACTTTCTGATGCAACAATTTATACAGTAACCGCTACAAACAGTGCAGGTTCTGGTACTGCTACCTTAAGCATTAAAGTAGAAGGGCTTGGGTCAATTAATAATCAGCCTAGTACTACTAATAAACAATATTGTTTAAACTCTACTGCTGACATACTAAGTGTTACCGCTACAGGATCTAATTTAACGTATCAATGGTATTACAATACTACCAATAGTTCGGATGGTGCTACATTGATTAGTGGTGCTACCCAAAGAACTTATTTACCACCCACTGTAACTGCAGGAGAAAAATATTATTACGTTAGGGTTACTAGTCCTAATGGCTATGATATGAACAGTAATTTCTCTGGGAAGATCACTATTTGGTCATTGCCTATTGTTTCAGTGAGTACCGGTAAAAGCGCGATATGTGTAAATGAAACGAGTACTTTAACTAATACGACTGATCCTTTAACTGCAACTAGTCCATGGAGTAGTATGAATACGGCTATGGCTACAGTGAATGCAACATCAGGGTTGGTAACGGGTATTTCGGGTGGAACGGTAAAAATTTTATATACAGTAATTGATGCGAATGGTTGTCAAAATTCTGACACCACCTTATTTATAGTTAGTCCTTTACCGAGCATGTCGGGAATTAGTGGAAATACTCCTATTTGCAGGGGAGATTCTGCTAATTATTTTTCTTATGAAGGTGTATTAAATAAGAGTATATTTTCCGGTATACCGCAAGGAGCAGCCTATTCTTTGCGCACAATAAATAGTTATTATTTTCTTTCTCCTGCAATCAAAGTTAGAAGAGCTTCTGACAATGCGACACAAGATATAGGGTTTACTTCAAATGGCGATTTAGATACGGCTGCTTTAAAGTCTTTTGTTGGCGCACTAGGCACTGGATATATAGATACTTGGTATGACCAAAGTGGTCAAATTAGAAACTTGACTCAAACTGACTTAACAAGGCAACCTCGGATTATAAATTCAGGCATAATTTATCGAAGAAATGCTCAACCCACTTTGTATTATGACTCCAATGATGGATTGGGTTTTACGGGTCCCGAATATTTAACTACTACACCATTTAGTGTCAACTTAGTAGCTGGAAGCAACAGTACTAGCAATGGTGCTAGGCGGGCAATTAATGGAAGTGCTTTAAAAAATTGGTTGGTTGGCCCTTATGGTAATAAAGATACTTGGTATAATAGTGGTTTCAGTTATCAAGATGCTACTACCCCATGGCCAACTAATTCTGTAGAAATATTTACAGTAGTTCAGCCTACAGTTTCTACTTCAAATGCATATTATCGAAATGGTGATAACAAGCTTTTGTCTAGCTATACCAATAATGGGGTAATTGGATCTGTGAATACAGGAGCTAGTGGTTTTAATACAACAGAAGGTCTCGAAGGTTTTATCAGTGAAATAACTGCATTTAGAAAAGACATATCATCTAACCAAAGATTAACTCTAGAAGCTAGTCAGTCAGCGTATTACAATCCATCTTATTATAGCAATATTCCACCTATTGGCAGATGGTCAAGTAGTAATAGTGCGGTGGCATCGGTAGATTCTATAACAGGTAAAGTGAAAGCTATAACTGGGGGAACGGCTCAAATTACCTATACGCTTACTAATCCAGTAACTGGATGTAATAATTCTATTTCAAAGACGGTAACGGTTAATGATCCAATTACAATTACTACACAACCATCAACTGTGGGTCAAACAGTTTGTAAAAATTCATCGGCTACCGCCTTAACCGTTACTGCCACTTCTCCTAATTCCATTACTGGCTATCAATGGTTTAAAAATACTACTAACTCAACAGTAGGGGGTACTGCTATAGGGGGTGCTACCAGTAGTTCTTATACACCTGTTACATCAGCTGCAGGAACAACCTATTATTATGTAAGAATATCTGAACTTACTGATTGTAATAAATTGAGCGAAGTGTCTGGAGCAATAGTGGTAAGAGAATTACCGACTACTTTAACGGTAACCAGTCCGCAAAATATATGTAGCGCTGCGTATCCTAATCCGATAGTAACTGACTTAAATGCTGGATCAACAGTAACGGAATCCAATACAGTTAAGTGGTATAGTGCTTCCACGGGAGGTACTGCATTATTGGGAACGCAAACGCTGAGTTCAACTACTTATTATGTAGTTCAGTCAGATGGAAACTGTGAGAGTGTTCGCAGTCCAGTGGTAGTAAATTTAGTGACTACCCCTGCAGCACCTACTGCTAGCAGTGCGCAGAGTTTCTGTTCTGCAAATAATGCAACAGTAGCTAATTTAACCTCCACTGCAGTTGGAACTAATACAATTAAATGGTATTCATCTGCTTCATTAGGCAGTTCAATATTGAGCAGTACGTTTACGTTAACAACAGGCACCACATATTATACTACACAAACTACTTCTACAGGTTGTGAAAGTGGCAGTGCATCGGTAACGGTGACAATTAATCCAACCCCATCAGCACCTACGGCAAGTACACAAAATTTATGCGCATCAACAATACCGACGGTTGCCAATTTAGTAGCAACCCTAGATGGAGCAAATACTGCTAAATGGTATAGATTTCCAAGTGGCGGAACTGTATTATTAAGTAGTAAAGTGATTGATACAAGCGGCGTATATTATGTATCTCAACTATCGGCTGCTAATTGTGAGAGTGGAAGAATATTGGTAAATGTAATTACTACTCCTACAATTCCATTGATGAGTGCAAATGTGTGTGTGGGTAATGCGATTGCTGCAACATTAGTTGATCGAAATGCTAGTCTTTTAAATTGGTATAAAAATGGAACCTTATTAAGTAATATCAATACGTTTACAGATACTACACAAAATGTAAGTACAACATTATCGGCTGCTCAAAATTTATTTATAGATTCTACTGGTAATATATATGTAGTCAGTAATCAATCCATTTTGTTGTTTACACCAGGTAGTGGCACGGGTGTAGTAGTAGCAGGAATTAGTGGATCAGCGGGTAGTGGTTTAAATCAGTTGTATAACCCCACAGGAGTGTATGTAGATAATAATCGAAATATATTTGTAGCAGACCCTCAAAATGGTCGGGTGATTAAATTTCCTGCCGGTAGTAGTTCTGGAACTTCTGGAGTAGTAGTTGTCTCGTCATCTGTTGCACCTAATTTAGCTCCTTGGTCAGTCTTTGTAGATAAAAATGGTAGTATATATACTGGAACCAATTATGGTTCAGCACAAGTGTATAGGTATCCTGCAAACAGTACCGCCACCACAACGGGTACGCTAGTGGCTAGAAATAACGGAGCAAATGCTGCTGTTTATGGTATACATGTTGCCTCCAATTTAGATATTTATTTTAGCTCTTATCAAGACCAGGTAGTGTATAAAACCGCGAATGGAAGTAGTAGTCCTATCGGGACAGTAGTTGCAGGAACTCTAGGAACCTCTGGCATTGGCTCAACCAATTTGTATAATCCAAGAGGGATTTTTGTAGATAACTCCAATAATTTATATGTAGCAGATCTTACTAATAATCGGGTTATTAAATTTCCTGCTGGTAGTACAACTGCTACTCAAGGAACGGTGGTAACTTCATTTACCAGTCCTGTGGGAGTATCGATAGACCCTACTACAGGAAATATTTTTACTGTTGGAGGTTCGAATTTGCAAAAATTCACAAAAGCATCTAGGTTTATACCCAATGAGGGAGGAGCTTATACAGTAACGTATTCCAACGAAACTTGCGCTACGCCTGTATCTGCTTCAATTACGGTAACGGATCC
>CANCRO010000097.1 GCA_947380605.1 Chitinophagaceae bacterium | reverse complement strand
TTCATTTTTTGGATAACCAACAGCTTATTGGCTAATTGGGACCGTTCAGTTTGGCTTTTCACCAGTAAAAACCCCTCTTGGGTGATTTTATTGGCTAGTTTTTCATTTAAAAGAGCTTTTTGGGCCTCATTCAGTAGGTTTGAAGCGGCTATTTTCCAATATCCCTCGACCATTGTCTCCACTTTGTTTACATTTTGACCCCCCTTTCCTCCACTTCGAGCAGTATTAAATTTAATTTCTCCCTTAATATCCATACTCAAATTTACTTTATTTATAGAATGGTAGGGACTAAAGGCTTTCATTTGTTATCTTTATTTTAATAAGCCAAAAAAAAATCAAGATATTTGTAAAAAACCAATCTATAATTGATGCCAAGCGGAATATACCATTCATTCTCTGATAGAAAGAGGGCCGGTAAAAAATCTTTTGCAGTATTGATTGATCCAGACAAGGTAAATGATCAAAGTATGGCACAGCTGATCGAATTGTCTGTATCATCCAAGGTTGATTATTTTTTTGTGGGCGGTAGTTTGGTTGTTTCTAATTATCTGGATCAATGTCTTCAACTTATTAAGAAAACTTGTTCTATACCCACTGTTCTTTTTCCTGGAAGTCCTTCTCAAGTAAGTAAATACGCAGACGCTTTATTATACCTATCGTTAATCAGTGGACGAAATGCGGAGCTATTGATTGGACAGCATGTAGTATCTGCTCCGATGGTTAAGAAAAGCGGATTGGAAGTAATGTCGACTGGCTATATGGTAGTGGATGGAGGTGCCCCTACTACGGTTTCCTATATTTCAAATTCAAGCCCTTTGCCTTCTGATAAAAATGAAATTGCCGTATGTACTGCACTTGCCGGTGAAATGCTTGGAATGAAATTGATTTATATGGATGCAGGAAGCGGAGCTAAAAATCCTATTTCTGAAACTATGATTTCAAAAGTTGCCCAATCTATAACAGTTCCATTAATTGTTGGCGGCGGAATTGTAGATCCTGAAAAGGCCTACTTAAATTGCAAAGCCGGGGCAGATATAATTGTAGTAGGTAACGCAATTGAAAAAGACAGCTCCCTAATTAGAGAAATGGCTGATGCAGTCCATAGCATTCCTGCTTTAGTTTAATTTTACTTTTTTTTCCTTAGCGTTTATCCCTGATAAAAAGAAAAATTATTTTTCTTTTTCAACTCTTGTAGGCGTATCCTTTCCACTCACAATAGATTTACTACTTAGGGCGATCGCTTTAATAATTTCGGTCATATTGATCATGTCCAAAGTCTCTATTTCGTCATTCACGGTATGGTAAAATTTTTCTGAGTCCATTTTAGAAGTTGAAATGGTATGTGCAGGAACTCCTAGCGCGGCTAGTGTTGCATTGTCACTCCGATAAAATAAATTTTGTTTAGGATAAGGATCTGGTTCAAATTTAAATTTAGAATCTGCTAGATTAGCCTGCAAAATCTTTCCCATATTACTTTTTTCAAATCCTGTAATGTACGCGCTACTGGTACCCCATTTACTTTCTGTTCCGATCATTTCTATATTAAACATCGCCATTATTTTATCAGCATTCAATTGTTTGCTAAAATAACGACTACCAAATCCCCCCACCTCCTCAGCAGTGAACGCTACAAAAATGATTGTCCTTTCGTTTTTTTCTTTCAGATGGCTAAAATATTTACTCAATAAGATCATAGCAGTGGTTCCAGCAGCATCGTCGTTAGCTCCATTAAAAATACTGTCCTGCTCATTATTGGGTTTACCAATTCCTAAGTGATCATAGTGCCCACTAAATATTACATACTCATCTTTTTTACTTTTTCCAGGTAATACGCCGACTACATTTTTAAGTTTTTGCTCGGTTACTTCATTTTGAATATGCAGCTTTATTGAAGTGGGGGCTAGATTTGAGGTTAATATAAACAACTGCGAACTGTTAGTTTCAAATTTAGCATTCCCTACAAATTGCTTCAAGTTTTTAAATCGTTTGGAATGAGCAGTATCAATTAATAGTATAATATTTTTTTCCTGTGCAATCAAGGGTAAAACTATTTTAAATAAATCATCCTCTCTTTTCACTTTCACTACTTCATAATTGGCGAATGAATTGATGTTGATCTCTGTAGCCGTAGTATTCGCAGCAACATTGGCGCTATTCAATGAATCATTATCTAATTGTCCAATTATTTGCAAGGGTTTAACCTTAGTCATTATAAAATTTTGGAGATAAGATTTCTCATTGCCCCAAAATTTCAATTTATTTTTTGAAAATTCGGATTCAATAAATTCGGCAGCCTTATCAATTCCAGCAGTAAATGTTCTGCGACCTTGCATATCATCAGCAGAAAGTGTTTTTTCAATCCTTTCTACTTCTGCTACATTGATTATTTTGTCTATGTTTTGTGAGAAGGTAAGTAGGGTGACAAAAATTGCTGTAGTGGTTAAAAATATTTTTTTCATTATTGATTTTTTATGTTCATTAATTATTTTAGAGACTCATCATTTCTTTAAATTTTACTGCCTGCCTTCTGCTAACTTCTACTTTTTCTCCTCCCTGTAGATCTAGTAATAAGCCTCCATTAAAGTAAGGTTCAATTTTTTCAATCATTCGTAAGTTTACAATATGTTTTCTGTTAGCTCTGAAAAATGTTTTTTCATCTAATCTTTCTTCTAATGCATTTAGAGATTTTAAAATCAATGGTTTGTTGCCTGCAAAAAATACTTTTGCATAGTTGCCCACACTTTCAAATAAACGCACTTCAGAGAGTTTGACAAACCAGCAACGCTCTCCGTCTTTTACAAAGACTTGGTCATTCTCTGTAAGAAGCCCTCTGCTGAATGCTTGCTGAGCAGCCAGTTCTTTTTCTTCGGCCTGAATTAACTTTTGTAATGCATCTGCCAGTCTTTTTGGTTCAATAGGTTTCATTAGGTAGTCTAATGCATTTACTTCAAAGGCCTTTAAGGCATATTCGTCATAAGCGGTGGTAAAAATCACCTGAGGTATTCTGTCTAATTCTTGAAGCATATCAAATCCAGTCTTTCCAGGCATTTGAATATCTAAAAAAATAAGATCTGGGTTCAGCGTTTCAATTTTTTCAATACCCTCTTTTGCGTTCGTAGCTTCTTCTATAACCTCTATCTCTGGAAATTCTAACAGAAGTTTTTTTAACTCATTTCTTGCTAACCTTTCATCATCTATAATAATAGCTTTTTGCATAGATAAAATTTATTGTATCAATAGTTATTTACTAATGATTATTGATTTAAAGTAAATGGCATGGTAATTCTAGATTCTACCATTTCATTGTTGATATTTTTGATAGCAAAACTTGCCTTTCCTTGGTAAAGAAGATTTAACCTGTCTTCAGTACTTTTTAGTCCAAAGCCATTGCTATTAGAATAATCACCCAGTTGACCACTATTCTGAACTGACAATTCATGATGGTGGTTTATAAAATCAGAAGTAACTTTAATGATACCTCCATTTTCTTTTTTACTAATACCATGCTTGATAGCATTTTCTACTAATGTTTGTAACATCATAGGAGGTATGGGTTGCTGCAAAGTACTTTCTTTAATATCTAATTCTATAGACAATCTTTCTTCAAAACGCATTTTTTCAAGTGCTAGATAATCTCTTACAATGCTAAGTTCTCTTTCCAGGGGTACTGTTTCCAATTTTTCAGTTTGCATACTGCTACGCAAAATATTACTCAGCTCTGTAATAGCAGTCCTTGCTCTTGAAGGGTTTTCATCTACTAATGCTCTTATACTATTGAGTGCATTAAAAATAAAATGCGGGTTAATATGTGATTTGATAGTTTTAAGTTCCAGCTCTTTTACTAAAGATTGTAATTTAAAAGTATCTACTTCTTGACGGAGCGTTCTTTCAACGTAGTGAAAAATATAGTACAGCAAATTCCAAATAAATAATAGGAAAAAACTATTGAGGGAGTTACGCGTAATTTCATTTAGTAGAGAGATCTTTGGATCATTTTGTTCACGAAGATTAAATATTTTTTCAAGTCCTGTGTCTGCACAAGCATAAAGGATAGCAAATACTACTGTAACTAATATGAAATAAAGAATTTGTTTTTTTATTGGTTTTTCAAGAAAATTATATTCTTTAATGACCTTACGCATAAGGTGTGTAAAAATGATACCTATCAATACACTGATACTTAGGATTAGGAAGAAGTGATCGATTTTTCTAACGGAGAGCGTTAGATAATAAAAAGAAGAAATAGCAATATTGGTTCCCCATCCTCCAAGTTGGCATATCCAATAATTCGATATTTTCTTTTTCATATACTTGAATTTATTTATTCATTGATTGTATTGATTGTAACTAAATTTCTAAGCTAGTTATTTTCAGTGGCATTACTTTTTCAAGAAGTCCCTTCCCTTTTACAAATTTACGAATTGGGCAACCGATTGGACATTAGTTTTTATTAATGGTGAAATGTAGTGTTAAGAGGTGTTTCAAAGGCAAGGGTAGTCAAAAATTGCTTTCGGCAGCTGTATCGCTTCATTTAACCTATTTTTTAATAAATTTACTGTTCGCTCCAATGCTAATTTTGTTATTTTTACATTATGTCAAACCCCCATTTAAATAAAGATAGCGAGTCGCTAAGTGCGCAAGAGAAAGAGTTTGAAAATAATATTCGGCCAAGCGAGATGGCTGATTTTTCGGGACAGCCACAAACTATTGAAAATCTTCGAATCTTCATCAAGGCAGCAAAAATTAGGGGAGAAGCCCTTGATCATATTTTATTTCATGGTCCTCCTGGTTTGGGTAAAACTACTTTAAGTAGAATTGTAGCCAATGAGTTGGGCGTTAAAATAAAAGAGACGAGTGGTCCAGTGATCGAAAAACCAGGCGACCTTGCCGGTTTACTTACCAATTTAGAGCCCAACGACGTACTGTTTATAGATGAAATTCATCGGCTAAGTAATGTGGTGGAAGAATATTTGTATGCGGCGATGGAAGATTTTCGTATCGATATTATGATTGATAGTGGCCCTAATGCAAGGAGTGTACAAATCAACCTAAATCCATTCACCCTTATTGGTGCAACTACTAGGAGTGGATTGTTAACGGCTCCTTTACTTTCTAGGTTTGGTATCAAGTCGAGATTGGAGTATTACAATGCAGCTACTTTACAAAAAATTATTCTTCGTTCTGCTTCAATTTTAAATACTTCTATCACTACTGATGCAGCTGATGAAATTTCTCGTCGTAGTCGCGGTACTCCTCGTATTGCAAATGGATTATTGAGAAGGGTAAGAGATTTTGCTCAGGTACTAAATGACGGTGCGATTGATTTAGGAATCACGCAACATTCATTGCAGGCGCTGAATGTAGATGAACATGGTTTGGATGAAATGGATAATCGAATATTAAATGTGATAATCGATAAATTTAAAGGTGGGCCAGTAGGCATTACTACTATTGCTACTGCAGTAGGAGAGGAAGCAGGGACCTTGGAAGAAGTGTACGAACCATTTTTGATTCAAGAAGGCTTTTTACAAAGAACAGCTAGAGGGAGAGAAGCTACCGCAAAGGCATACGCGCATTTAGGTAAAATTTCCAGTAGGGGTGCTGGAAATACTCTTTTTAGTTAAATAGAACATTTCCAACATTAATTATCAAAAGATTAGTAGTATAAAAAAAGCCCTGAAAATCAGGGCTTTTAATTTTTTTATCATGTCATTAGGCGGCTACCAGCCTAAATCCGTTTCCATGAATATTTACAATCTCAATGGTTTCATCTTCTTTTAAATATTTACGCAATTTGGCAATGTAAACATCCATACTTCTTCCATTGAAATAAGTATCACTACCCCAAATTTTCTTTAATGCAGCCTCTCTAGTTAATAAGTCATTTTTATGTTCACATAACATTTTTAATAATTCATTTTCCTTTGGAGACAGAACATTTATTTTACCATCAATGGTAAGTTCTCTTAAACGAGGGTTGAAATGGTATTTCCCCATATCAAACTCTGCGTTTACTTCTTCGCGATGAGTTTCTTCATTGCGTTTTAAAATAGCTTTTATTTTTAAAAGCAATACCTCACTATCAAAAGGTTTAGTGATATAATCATCTGCTCCCAACTTGTAGCCTTGAATAATGTCTTCTTTCATTGTTTTAGCGGACAAGAAAAATAAGGGTACATCTGGATTGATATCTCTAATCTCTTCTGCTACTGCAAAGCCATCCATATTAGGCATCATAACATCTAGTAGGCACATGTCAATTTTCTCTCTCTGAAATGCAGCAAGTCCTAGGCGGCCATCTCTTTCAAGCACTACATCATAGTCATTGAGTTCTAAATAGTTTTTTAACACCATTCCGAGATTGGTATCATCTTCGCACAATAGTATTTTGGGTTTTGTTGCTTCCATATTATCAGAGTTTATAAGCAAATAAAATTAATTCAAATTGGTTTACACAAATTTTATGCCTATTTTTTTGTTAAAGGTGTTTCTATATTTATTTTAACAATTTATTTTCTAGTGAGTTCAGTCCAATTGTAATGTTAGTATTGAGTAATTGTTGGCCTTTTGTTTTGAATGGCTAGCCAATACAAAAACAAGCGATGGAAGGATTAATTTACAATAAAAGCCATCTAGTTCTAGATGGCTTTTATTGTAAATTTTATAAAAAATTATTTAAAATCTGCGTCTGAAACCCCTTCATTTATTTTGATTTCCTTGTATTTAAATGGAATTTCTTGACCTCCAACAGTTCTCGTTACTTCCCCTGGGAGTAAAACGTTACCGGCTTTTATGTAATTTTTATATTCTATTGTAATCGGAACATCAGCATTTTCCTGAGCGGTAGTAGTCTCTTCTTTTAGCAATAAACCAGTTTTAGCGGCGTATTCTTGAACCGATATTCTTCCACTAGGCATCACTACTTTTAATCGATAAGTGTTTTCATCATTTATTTTTCCAACGCCTAGATAATCCATTTTATATTCGGGACTAGTGATGTAAAATAATTGTGGAATAACACCTTTTTCATCCAAAGCTTCTTTGACTTCTTTGGCAGATAAATCTTTTTTCTGAGGACCTTGTTGTTGAAAACCTACTTTGCCATCAAATACAGATTTCATAATGGTCATAGCCCCCATTTTAATTTCTGTAAACTGTAGATTAGGGTTTTTCTTTTTCTCAATCCCATCAAAATTTCTACCCATCATCTCAAGTCCTATAGTGGAGGAAATGCTGTTGATTTTCTTAATTTCATCTTTTCCCCCAATGGCTTTTAAATAGCTCTCTACAATTTCAGCTGCTGAAATATTATAGGTATTCTTCTCTGTCTCATTTACTTTTTTATCTTTCGGTTTTTCAATCACCGGATCTGCATTGCGGTCATATTTTTTGATGGGATAGCCTAACCTCATTAATTTAGGAATGATAACACTTCCATTACCTACAATTACAATTCTAGAATTACTTTCATTGAAATAAGCCTTGGCTACATTTTTAATATCCTCTAAGGTTACACTATTTATTTTTTGGAGATAGGTTCTGTAAAAATCTTTAGGTAAATTATTGATAAGAATATTGGAAGCATAAGTAGCCGTTCTAGAAGGATCTTCCATACCAAGAGCAAAAGAGCCATTGTATTTTGCTTTAGCATTATCTAGTTCTTCTTGGGTTATCTTTCCATCTCTCATGTTCAATATTTCTCTAAAAATTTCTGCCGTTGCACTGTCTACTTTATCAGTGCGCACAGCAGCACTTGCAGTAAACTGGCTTTGGAAACGTCCTCCTCCAGTTCTTGAATAACTACCATAAGTAAATCCATGTTTTTCTCTAAGGTTCATGAATAACTTACTTTCTGCTCCACCACCTAATATTTGATTCGCTAATAATAAGGCATGGTAGTTTTTATTGCTCAGTGGATTAGAAATAAGGTTACCAATATTTAATTCTCCTTGAACAGCGGTTGGAACATCCACAAAATCAATTTCTGTTTTTTTAGGATTCTCAACAATAGGTATGTTTGGAAGAGTTAACTTTTTACCTGTCCAGTTACCAAAAGCTTTGGTGGCTAAATCCTTTGCTGCAGCGGGGGTAATATCACCAACAAAGGTTAAATAGGAGCGTGAAGGGGTTATGTAATTTTTATACGCATCTTTCACATCTTCAATGGTAAGCCCTTTCACCGTTTCCTCGGTGGTAAATTCACCCATGGCAGTTTGCTTGCCATAGCTCAGTGCTTTGTTAACCCTAGCTGAAATAGCAGCAGTGCTTTTCTCATTTGCTTTTAATCCAGTAATGGTCATCGATTTTAATTTACCAAAAGAGGATTCAGGGAAAGCAGGGTTTTTAATTCCATCCGCCATTAGGGTAAATGCTTTTTCAAAATACCTTGTCAATGAACTTGCAAATCCGCCACCTGCAGAAAGGCTTACATTAGCTCCAATCAGGTCAACGGCTTCATCAAATTTATCCTTCGGCATTGAGGTGGTTCCTTCGCCTAACATTTGCCCCATTAAATCTAGTAGACCAGCCTTGTTACCTTCCATGATAGGACCCGCATCAATACTGAGGGAGGCATTTACTTTAGGTAGTTTGTGGTTTTCTACTACAAGTATGGTCATACCATTGGCGAGCGTAAATACTACTGGATCTTTTATCGAAATGACAGGAGCTGGACCAGCTGCAGGTTTTTTTGATCTGTCTAATTTTGTTTGTGCAAACCCGTGCTGAAATAAAACAACACTTAGCGCAACTATAATTATTTTTTTCATCTAATGTATTTTTTCGGTGTAAAGAAGTTGATGGAGATGATATCATCTCTTGAATTATTTTTTTGGTAAATAGTAAACCACTACTCGCTGATTTTTATTTAAATATTTTTTTGCAGCATTCTGAATATCTTGCCTAGTTATTTTTCTTATCTCTTCTAGTTCAGTGTTAATATTATTGGTGATTTTATAGAAGGTGTAACCATTCGCAAGGTTTTCTGCCACCCCTAACATTTTACTGTTTTTTCCTATAAAATCATTTTCAAATTGGTTTTGCAATTTTGTAAATTCAGCTTCACTAATAAGAGTGGTTTGCAATTTTACTATTTCTTCATCCATATCTTTCAATAGGGTATCTAGCGGAGTATTATTATTGGGCAATCCAAATGTAATGTAGGCGCCATAATCTTCTAATGAATAGTTGAAGGAGGCAACTTGTAATGAATTCTTTTTCTCATCTACCATTTTTTTGTACATACGACTGCTATTTCCTTGGCTAAGAACTGCTGAAGCCATTTCTAAAACTCTGGAATCTTTTTCGGTCTCCCCCGGTACCCTGTAGGCTGCTAAAATTGCTGGTATTTGGATATTGCTATCATAAGCGGTGTCAATGATTTCCTTTGTAATAGGTGTTTCTTTAGCAGCTGTTCTAGTTATAGCCTGACCGGATGGAACTTCAGCGAAATAGCTTTCTACTAATTTCTTCGTTTTTTCTATCTCGATATCTCCAGCAATCACTAAGGCAGCATTATTGGGGGTATAATATTTTTTATTAAAGGCTTTAAATTCTTCTAGGGTGGCAGCATCCAAATCAGCCATACTACCTATTGGCACCCAATTGTAAGGATGTTTGGTAAAAAGCCTTTTCATTATCTCACTTAGAAAATTGCCATAAGGCTGATTATCTACACGTAATCTTTTTTCTTCTTTTACTACTTCATTTTGAGTTTTAACCCCTACTTCATTAATTACAGGGTGAAGCATTCTTTCGCTTTCAAGCCAAAGACCAGTTTCCAACTGGTTAGAAGGAAAAACCTCATAATAAAAAGTGCGGTCTTGAGTGGTGTTAGCATTATTTTGCCCACCATTACTACTTACAATTTTCATGAATTCGCCTCTTTTGATATTGTCACTCCCTTCAAAAAGTAAGTGTTCAAAAAAGTGGGCAAAGCCAGTGCGGTTAGTCTGCTCATCCTTGCTACCTACATGGTACATTACAGAGACGGCTACTACAGGGGCTGTTTTATCTTGGTGCAGTATTACGTGCAAGCCATTTTTTAATTTATACTCAGTAAAGGCAACTTTTTGAGCCGATACCGAAAG
>CANCRO010000096.1 GCA_947380605.1 Chitinophagaceae bacterium | reverse complement strand
TAGAAGAAATTCAACCGATGCGGCTGATTTATTTCATGCACATATTGGCGGGATAGATTCTTTTGCAAGAGCATTGATTATAGCAGATAATATCCTTAATAATAGCGATTATAAAAAATTGCGTATCGACCGCTATGCTAGTTATGATGGTGGAAAAGGGAAGTCTTTTGAAGAGGGTAAGTTATCCTTAGAAGATCTTCGATCTTTTGCACTTGAAAATGGTGAGCCATCAACTATAAGTGGAAGACAAGAATATTTTGAAAATATAATCAATCGATTTATATAGTGAATGATGAATAGTCAATGGTCAATGGTGAATGGTGAATGGGCAATTTTAGTGAACGATATTTATTTTATCCATTGTTTTTAATTAAAAATTTCTGTTCGCAGCTTTTTTAAATATTTAGAAAATTCAACTGAGGAACTCACTTTTTGAAATAGCTTATTTATAAAAAATGTCTAATATCCAATTAGGTTTATAATGCCAGACACTACTGCTTTTTTATTTGATTTAAATGGGACCATGGTAGATGATATGCATTATCATATCAAAGCTTGGCATAAAATTCTTACTGACCTAGGTGCAAATTTAACCTTGCAACAAATGAAGGAAGAGTGTTATGGTAAAAATGACGAATTGCTAGAGAGGATTTTCCCGGGTCGTTTTACAATGGAACAAAAAAAGACCATGTCTATAGATAAGGAATCTACTTATCAAAAAGTTTATCAACCTGATCTTGCTTTAATTAAAGGATTGGATACTTTTTTAAATTCTGCTAGTGCTAATGGTATTCAAATGGCTATTGGATCTGCGGCTATTCAGATGAATATCGATTTTGTAATTGATGGTTTACATATTCGCCCTTTTTTTAATTCAATTGTAAGTGCAGATGATGTTGTTTATAGTAAACCTCATCCTGAAACTTATTTAAAATGTTCCGATCAATTGAAAGTTGATCCTCAAAACTGTATTGTGTTTGAGGATGCTTTAAAGGGAGTAGCAGCAGCTCAAAATGCAGGTATGCAGACGGTGGTGTTGACTACTATGCATGCGCAGGAAGAATTTAGTGAATTCAATAATATTCTTTGCTTTGTGAAAGATTATTCAGATCCACAATTGAATCAATTTTTTTAGAGGCTATATTGTTCAATTGTATTATTTACAATTTGTTGTAATATTTATTTTTTCTGATGCCCATTTTTAACGATTAAAAATTCAATATGAATGCTTTAAAAACTCCAGACTATCTTGTTTTTCTAGTTTACTTCTTTATTGTAGCTGGATATGGCTATATGGTTTACTACAAAAAAAAGAAGGCAACTACTACTGCATCTCATGATTATTTTTTAGCAGAAGGATCTCTAACTTGGTGGGCAATTGGAGCATCACTTATTGCAAGTAATATAAGTGCTGAACAGTTTATCGGTATGAGTGGAAATGGTTTTCAAATGGGATTAGCCATCTCCACCTACGAATGGATGGCAGCGGCAACGCTTTTAATTGTGGCTATATTCTTTATACCAGTTTATCTGAAGAACAAGATTTATACTATGCCACAGTTTTTAAATCAACGTTACAATTCAACTGTAGCAATGATTATGGCTGTTTTTTGGTTGTTGTTATATGTGGTGGTAAACCTTACGTCTATTTTATATCTTGGCGCATTGGCCATTAGTAGTATTTCAGGTATTAATTTATATGTGTGCATGTATGGTCTAGCAATTTTTGCTATTATCATTACCCTTGGTGGAATGAAGGTGATTGGATATACCGATGTTATTCAGGTGTTCTTTTTAATATTGGGAGGTTTGGTAACTACCTATATTGCGCTTACGATGGTAGCAGATCATTATCATACGAGTGGGGTAGTGAATGGTTTTAAAATGATGATGGAAAAATCAGATGATCATTTCCATATGATTTTTAAAAGTGATAATGCAAACTATCCTAGCTTACCAGGATTAACGGTATTGATCGGTGGAATGTGGATAGTAAATTTGAATTACTGGGGATGTAATCAATATATTACTCAACGTGCTTTAGGTGCCGATCTTAAAACTGCGAGGTCTGGTATTTTGTTTGCAGGATTTTTGAAATTATTAATGCCAATTATTGTAGTACTTCCTGGTATCGCTGCCTACGTGTTATATCAAGAAGGTTATTTTCAATCTGAAATGATGGTCAATGGAGAATTGGTTCAGGATAAAGCCTATCCTGTTTTATTAAATCTATTGCCTACTGGTTTGAAAGGACTTGCCTTTGCAGCATTAACAGCGGCTATTGTAGCTTCATTGGCTGGTAAAGCCAATAGTATTTCTACTATTTTTACATTAGATATTTACAAGAAAAAAATTAATGTGGCTGCTTCTGAAAGTCAAATGGTGAAAACAGGTAAGATCGCAGTATTGGTTGCCATGTTGATTGCCTGTCTTTTATCTCCATTCATGGGAATTGATAAAAAAGGAGGCTTTGAATTTATTCAAGAATATACAGGATTTGTTAGTCCCGGAATTTTTGCGATGTTTATATTAGGTTTCTTTTGGAAAAAAACTACTTCCAATGCAGCTTTATTTGCTACAGTAGGTGGATTTGTTTTGTCAGTAATTTTTAAATTCATTCCTTCTATAATTAATCTTTCATTTCTTAAGCCTTTAGGTTTTGCAACACTTGTAAAGCAGACTGATGGAACAATGCTCTATGAAATTCCATTCATCGATAGAATGGGTTTTGTGTTTGCAATATGTGTTATTGTAATGTATATCATTAGTAAAATTGATCAAAAGCGAGGTGTAGTAACCAATGGTCTGGAAGTAGATCGATCTATGTTTAAATTAAATAATTCATTTGCCGTGGGCGCATTAATTATTGCTGGAATATTAGTTGCTCTATATTCCTTCTTTTGGTAGAAAGTTTATTTTTTTTAAAATACTAGGGTAGGTAGTTCTATGAATTACCTACCTTTTTTAATAATCAATTGAATATTTTATAAATTGAGGAAGTATTATATCGAAATTCATGAAAGAAATTAGATCAATTATTGCTGCCTATGATGCACTTGATAAGGAAGTTACTAGTGCAGCATTAGCAACGGTCGTAAGAGTAGAGGGGTCATCCTATCGCCGAACTGGGGCTAGGATGTTAGTAATGGATAATGGCAATTGGGTTGGAGGTATAAGCGGTGGATGTTTAGAAGGCGATGCGTTGAAGAGAGCTAGAATAGCTATTACAAAATCAGCTGCTACTTTAGTGACTTATGATACTACAGAAGAAGATAGCCATCAAATTGGTGTTGGCCTTGGATGTAATGGGATTATTGATGTCTTATTTACGCCATTAGTTTATTCAGATAAATACAATCCAGTAGAGATATTAAAATCCTGTTTACAAGAAGATAGAAAATCACATACTTTAATTTCTATCACCCATTTGGAAGGTGACTGGGATAAAATAACAGCAGGAGATATTATTCATTATAAAAACCATTCAAGTCTTTCTATTTTCTCCAATCAATTGTTAATTTCAGAAATTTCAAATGCAATAAAACATCAAATAGCTGAAAATAAATCTGCTACAGTATCTTTTACTATTGATGATCAGAAAAAAATTGATCTATTTATTGAAATAGTAAATCCTGAAATCAGTGTAATTATCATGGGCCATCAATATGATATTTATCCTCTTTGCCATTTATTAAAACAAATAGGTTGGCGGGCAACTATTATTGCTGATTTACAGAAATTAAAAGGCGATATTTTTAATATAGTTGATAGGGCGACTACTATTGACCAGCTTTCAAATCTTCCTATTGATGAGTTTACTGCTATTATTTTAATGTCGCATGATTATAAGACGGATAAAAATAATTTTCCAATCGCTTTAGCAACTGCTGCACCTTATATTGGAATGCTAGGACCTAGAATTCGATCAGAAAAAATATGGACAGAATTAGCAGATGAAGCAAATCCGATAAAGAAGGAAGACTTTGATCGAATTCACGCGCCCATTGGATTGGATATAGGTGCTATTACACCTGATGAAATTGCCTTATCATTAATTGCGGAAATAAGAGCCTCTCTTTCAGGCAGAGAGGGAGGATTTCTCAGACTCAGAAAAACTACTATTCATGAACGCAGATAAATTGATTCAATTTTTTTGAAGTATATTCATCTCTTTATCATCAATAATTTTGTTATTATCCCTTTTTATTTTTAGTGTGAATGTAATTTACCTTTGCTCTTTCATTTTAACTTAATCAAACTAATGTATAAAGCAGTTTTTATAGACATGGATGGTACTTTATTAAAAAAGGATCATACAGTTAGCGAAGAGAATAGAAATACTATTCAACGACTATTAAATAAAGGTATCTTAGTAATACCTATCTCCGCGAGACCGCTGCATGGTATATTACCTATTACTAAAAAATTATTACCTGATTCAATACCCGTAGTAAGTTTGAATGGAAGTTATATTTTTCATAATGATGAAATTATAGCTCAGATTGATATTAGTTTGACTGAGGTGGCTTCAGTTCATGAACAACTAATGGTACACGATTTGTCTGTTATGTATTACAGTCAAATGAAA
Organism: Chitinophagaceae bacterium; assembly: GCA_947380605.1. GTDB lineage: Bacteria > Bacteroidota > Bacteroidia > Chitinophagales > Chitinophagaceae > Ferruginibacter. The sequence goes on along the minus strand of CANCRO010000096.1, from coordinate 5,613 downwards.
TGGTATGCTACTGCACTTACACCTGCAATTGAAAAAGAACAAAGAATTACAGACGTATCCATTCAAATTCTTCCTTTTGATCAGATAATGTCGACTTGGAAAAAAGAAAATACTGGTCCTAATAAGATTTTAGTTGCAGGAGAGAAAGAATTAATACTAGAGGTAGAGCAGCGTTTAATTAGTCAATTTCAGGGTAAACTAAATATTTTTAAATCTCAGCCTAGGTATATAGAATTAATGCACATTCAAGCTTCCAAGACAAGTGCGATTCAATTTTTAATGAATCAATATGGAATACTTCAGCACGAGGTGATTGCAATTGGAGATAATTACAATGATAAAGAAATGATAGAGTTTGCTGGAGTAGGAGTAGCAATGGGCAATGCACCTGATGAAATAAAGCAGGTAGCTGATTTTGTTACCGATACCAATAACGAGGATGGTGTTGCTAAAGCATTAGCTCATTATTTTCCTGAGAATTAATTATCGCTTAAAAAAGATAGCAAGGGCGCCTAAAAATGTAAGTACAATGACTACTTTTCTATAGTTATCTTCTTTTATTTTAGAAACTATTTTAATACCTACCCAAAAACCAATGAGTACAGAGGGTAAAAGCAATAAGTCGGTATAGAGTGATTCAGTGGTGATATTTTTCCAGAAAAAAATTTGAAAGGGTAACTTAAAAAGATTGATTACTAAAAACACCCAGGATGCGGTGCCAATAAAATCATTCTTTGGCATACGCATTGCTAGAAAATAAATATTAGAAAATGCCCCTGCAAGATTTCCAAGCATAGTAGTAAATCCAGCTGCTAGACCCATATTGGCTACAAATATTTTATTGGTAGGAATGATTGGATTTTTTCTAATTTCTAAGGCAACCATTATAAGGACAGTAGTAATGATTATGATGGCCATGATTTTTCTGAAAATCACCTCATTCATATCTTTTCCAACATATACACCTACAAGAATTCCAATGGCCATCCAGGGAATTAATTTCCAAAAGTGATTCCATTGAGCATGTCGATGATAGTAAGAAACAGCTACAATGTCTGCCACACAAAGTAAGGGTAGTACGATACCTGTAGATGCCTTACTACCAAATACAATCGCCATAATGGTTACATTCATCATATCGATTCCTCTTAATCCTGCCTTAGAAAGACCAATGAAAAAAGCAGATAATAAAATTAAACCCCAGTTGAAAGATGAAAATACAAATAGAAGATGCATTGTTTTATTTAGAAATTAGATGGTTAAATTACTTATTCCACCAATAGGTAACTTTTACTACCAATGCTCGATTGCGAACAAATAATGGAGCAGTATAATAATTATCGGTGTATACAATAAAGAAGTCACTAGCTGGTTTATATCTCCATTGCAATCTAGTATTTAAGTTTACATTTTTTTGCTGTTCATTATATTGAATGAAGGTGGTAAAGAAAAAGGTATTCGTTAAAGTAACGTCAATGCGAGGGCCAACTAGCCAGAAGCTTGTTTGTCCCCATGGTTTAGGCAAGTCGATATGATTGTAGTTGGCACTTAAGGTAATATTGACAAATGGTTGAAACCGGTAACCTACATCTGCTGAAAGGAATAACCTATTTCCATTAGCATAATACCCTCCATATCTAGAGGAAAAAGCATAGGTAAATAGTTTTTGCGGTTTAGAAGTATAGCTAGTTCCCCAAGCATTCCATTTATGTTGAGTACCCGTTGAGAGCGTTGCACTTCCTGTATTGGTTGGATCAAAAGGTCTAAGTAATTCTACATAATCATGAGCTACCCAAACATCAAACATAGCTTGACTTCGTAAATTTATTTTATAGTCAAGTACAACTTCATTGTCCGTTTGTTTAAAATTTTTATCGTAGAAAAAAGTTGACATAAATACAGGGCCATGACTTAAAACTTTACTTTTTTTAGGAAAATATAAATGGCTGATTTGAGGATAGAGTTTAATATAATCGTTGCGCGGAACATAACCTACCTCAGCTAGGTAATTTTTTCCTACTATTTCATGTTGCCACGCGAGTATCCATTTTTTATTAGTGTATTGTAAATTAGCTGCATGTACAAAATCTCCATCAGTTTTTCCTGGACTGAAGGATTTGATCATCATAGCTTTTCCTGTCAAGAAATTATTTGCAGAGGCAAGATTGTATTCTAAACCAAGATTTCGATTGTAGAGAGAATAGGTAGGTTTGGTAGAATCTTTGGTTGGATCATATTGTATCGATTGTTTATTAACAAACATTAAACGAATATTAGAGCGAGCAAATAAACGTCGCTGCAAGGCTAAAACGGTAAAGTTTTGATCAGGCAATCCAGTTTTTGGATCTGCTTTTGTTTTCATATCCATGATACCCATTCTCCAGTTTTTGTCAAGGTTACCACTTAATCTAGCGCCATAATTGATGGGAACCCCTAGTCCAATACGTCTAGAAAAAAAAGGTCGAATATTGGTATAACCGAAATTGGCAAAAAGGTCAGCGTTTTCTAAAAAAAACTGTCTTTTTTCAGGAAATAAAAACTCATATCTATCAAGATTTGTAACCTGTTTATCAACCTCCACCTGAGAAAAATCAGGATTAATTGTCATATCTAAATTGATAGAAGAGGTAATAGCAACTTTTGCATCTGCTCCTATATCTTTTCGATATTTGGAGGGAGTTGAATGGTCATAATCTTTTGAAACACCCGTTAATGCGTAAGGAATAATTGAAATATTGCCACCAGATTCTGGAGGAGCTTCATCCCATACTAATGTTCCAGTATAGGCAAGAGATGAAGTGGTAAATTGTCTTGGAATAGGCGTCCAACTTGATTTTTCAGCCACCTTGATATCCATTCTGCTAAAATTGATACCCCATTGGGTGATACCTTTTTTATATCTCAAAGAGGTAAAAGGAATCGCTGCTTCAAATATCCATTTATCTGGGTAGCTTTTTACTTTAGACACCCATTTATTATCCCAACTAAGATCTACTACCGATCCATTATATTCACTTCCATCCCATTGAGCACCTGCTGCATTGGCACCAAACGTAAATCCATTGGTAAGGTCATCAAATGAATCAATGAAAAATATAAAATTGTCATTTTTCGAAAAATTAAAATCCCTTCTCAGCGACTCAACCATATAAGGTCCTGGATTTTTCAAATAGCAGGTTGCAAGGATGTAAATTTTTTTGTTATCATAGGCCATCCTTACTGTTGTCTTCACTTTTGCTCTACTGGTATCCATGGGTAATACCATAAAGAAATCAGCTGCTGAGTCAGTATTTTTCCATGCCAGCTCATTCATTTCGCCATCTATCTGAATGGGGGAGGTAGTTTTTTTTATATGTAGTTGATAAGAACTATTTTTTTTCTGAGCCAATGAAAATAGGCTCAACAAACAAAGTGAAAGCAAAAATAAATTTTTCAAAAAAGGATGTTTAGGCGTTGGAAATTTTTTAAACTATTCGTAATAGGTTCTTCATTATTGGAGAACGAGGCTGGAAAATTTAAAGGTTATTTTAAAATAAGTTCCATTAATTCTTTCATGGTATATTTTGTATGAACAGTCATTGAAGAACCTCCACTATTGATATGTATTTTAGCGGTACCATTTTGAAGGGTTAAGTTGGTGATGTACCTAGTAAATATGATATGGGTAGCACCTGCAAAATCTTGGATGGTAATAAAATCGTTCATAAAAACAATTATAGTGATTGACTGTTTAACTTACTCTCCAAAGATAAGCACGATTAATAAACAATATCGGCGTTTTCCGACTTTCATTGCTTAAATGGCAGCTAGAATTTATCATTGGAATCAAATTTTTTATGCATCAGCGTTACTAATCAATCATTTCATCAGTATAAATTTGTTTTAGAGATTGTTTTAAAATATAGATATTATTATATATATTACTATCGTTTATCTGAAATTTACTTATAGTTGAGAACTGCTCCCAATTAATATTTTTTCTTTCTGAAGTCTATTGCTGTTTTAAATTTCGTCTACTTTTTTTTCAATCATCCGTTGAATTTTCCTTACAAAAATCTGGCTTCCATTGAATTATCCTGTTTTAATTCAAACATGATTTGTTCAATTTTAAATTTTTAATATGAGGGAAAAAATAACCCAAATGAATCTCTATGCATTTTTATTAATGCTACTTATCTATTTAGTATTTAGTATGCAGCATAGTTTTGGTCAAGCCTCTCAAACTTTTTTAACCTCAGGTTCTTTTACAGTTCCTGCAGGAGTTACTGCTCTAAATATAGAAGTCTGGGGTGGAGGTGGAGCAGGTGGAGGGGCAACAGGAAATACAAGTGCAGGTGGAGGAGGAGCAGGTGGATCTTATGTTAAGAATACGGCTTATGTGGTAATTCCCGGAAATAGTTATACCGTTACGGTAGGCACTGGTGGAATAGGAAATACTACAAATGGAGCAGCAGGTGGTGATTCTTGGTTCAATAATACGTTAGCAATTTTAGCAAAGGGTGGGCTAGGTGGTACCTTGGCGGCTTTAAATAATCAAACTGCTGCAGGAGCCACAGCCATTATTACTGGTAATGTAGGCGTTACTATTCCTTTTAGTTATTATGGAGGTGCAGGAGGAGCGGGTGGTTCAGGTGGAGCTTCGGGCGGCGGCGGAGGAAGTAGTGCTGGAACTGGAAGCAATGGTAATAGTCCAGTAGGAATTACGGGGGGGCTAGCTGTTCTAGGAGGGGGTGCAGGTGTAAGTGGTTCTACAAATGCTGCTAATGGCGCAAATAATCCAAATCTAGGAGGCGGAGGTGCAGGTGGTCGTACCAATTCAAAAACCAATTTAAGCGGTGGTGACGGTGGAGATGGCAAAGTTATTATTTCATGGACCTGTCCAACTTATAGTGTTACCAGTACTTCATCTGTTTCACCCATTTGTAATTCAGCTACCACTTCAATAATAACTCTTTCTTCTACTACAGCAGCTTTACCAGTCGGAGCTTACACAGTTACTTATAATAGAAGTTCTCCTTTAGCAACCGCATTAACCGCTGCGATGACAATCACTACAGCAGGAACGGGTACTTTTGTTGCTACTGGTTTAACGACTTTGGGTGCTTCAACAATTACAGTTACTAAAATAGAATCTGGCCTTTGCTCGAGTGTGATTTCTTCTTCCAATACTACTAGTATCAATGTTGTTTCAATACCACAGGTATCTATATTTGATGGTAATACAATTTGTGTTGGAGCTACTGGTCAACTTACACTTACTTCGAGTGCAGGCACAGGTCCATTTGTAGTGGTGTATGATCCAGGAGCTATTTCAAAAACTTTAGTGGTTAGTGGAACATCATTTAATGTTGCCTCCAATCCAATAATTACTAGTAACTATAATTTGGTTTCTGTAACTGATAATAATGGTTGTAAGCGTTTAACTGGATTTACAGATGCTACCGCTACCATCATTGTAAATGACCCACCTGCAATAACTGTTTTACCTGTTGCACCCGCAGCAGTATGTAGTGGTAGTGGAATACGAAGCATTAGCGTAACTGCAACAGGTTTTGGTTTAAGTTACCAATGGCTCAAAAATGGGGTAGCTCTTGCTAATACAGCACCTTATAG
>CANCRO010000095.1 GCA_947380605.1 Chitinophagaceae bacterium | reverse complement strand
TGGAATGCCGGAGCATTTTGGTACAATCAGACTTTCATGCCCACCCCAACTTACTGCCATTAAAATATGTTGCAAGCTGTTACAGAAATTTTCTATCTGACCTACGTTATCCGCTTTTACAATAAAAGTAACCAGTCCACAAGCACCCTGCATTTGCTGCCTTGCTAGTACAAATTGAGGAAAACTTTCATCAAATGGAAAAATCACCTTCTCCACTTTTTCATGTGTTTGCAGGTACTGCACTATTTGTAAAGTTGTCTTGGTAATTCTTTCAAGCCGCATCGGGAGGGTCCGTAATCCACGGATAAGCAACCATGCATTAAATGGTGAGATGCCACTACCAATATTCAAGAATTCGGAATTAAAAATTCTTTTTATCATTTCACTGCTTCCGCTCAATATTCCTGCTACTGTATCGCTGTGCCCACCAATATATTTAGTGCCGGATTGTAATACTAAGTCAATTCCAAAGTCAATGGGTTGTTGGTAAAGGGGGGTGCAATAACTGTTGTCGATGATGGTGATGATATTTTCTGACTTTGCTAAGTCGGCAACAGCTTTTAAATCTTGTATGGCATAATCCCAGCTGTTCGGACTTTCTAAATAAATTACTTTAGTAGTGGGTAAAATGGCCCGTTCAAAATTGCTGATATCCGTTCCATCAATATAGGTAGTGGTTACTCCAAAGCGAGGCAAAATTTGGTTGAACATTTTTTGCGCCCAGGTGTAGGGTTTCTTTACAGAAACAATGTGATCACCCGATTTTACGTTAGCTAATACGGCCGCAAAGATAGCGGCAGCGCCACTACTGAATACTAAGCAATCTTCTGCATGATCAAGGGCGGCCAACTTTTTACATAAAATTTCTACTGTAGGATTTACTCCACGACTGTATAAGTAGGCAGAGTATTCATCGGCAAAGGCACTGCGCATTTCATCTACACTGTTAAAAGCAAAATTGCTACTTTGTATGATAGGCGGTGCAATGGCATTGAAATAATTTTCTCTGTCTTCACCCAATTCGTTGAGGATATAAGAGAGATCCATTAGGCAGTCTTTTTAAAGTAAAAAATATAATAAATGGCTAGCAATATGGCTAATAATCCAATCCCGATAAATGCAGCATTCACATTTCTGATCACTACACCTGCTGCTACCAAACCAAAACTAAAAACAAAGAAGGAGGCAAATAAAGGAGTAAATTTATTCCAGTTTCCTGTTATCATTTCTTGATTTATTTTTCTTTTTCTCAAAATAAAAATAGCCGCAGCGGAGGTGCTCATGCCAATACTGTCTAGGAACATGGTAAAGGATAAAATATTGTCTACCCCCTTTCCAAAAAAAGTTACGACAATTGCTATCAATGCAAATACAGTAAGACCAGGCACAAGGGCTTGGTTCTTTGGACTTCGGTAAGAAAATATTTTTGGAAAAACTTTGTCCTCGCTCATGGCAAACATCACGCGTGGATTACTCATGAGCACAATGTTTACATAGGCTAGCACACTTAAGCACATCAGTAAATCAAATATTTTTCCACCCGCTTTACCAAACCAAGCTTCACATAAAAGAGCTCCAATGGCACTGGCATTTTTCATCGCATCATATCCAATCACTTTTGTATAAGCATAGTTGATCGATAAGTAAAGTAGTACAACAATAGTGATACCGATAAAAATTCCTTTGGGCAATATTTTTGTATTTTTTACATCTGCACCAAAATTGATACTTTGTTGATATCCACCATAAGCAAAACAAACTGGTATCAGTGATATTAAGAATAGGGTGAGAGCTGATTTATCAGAAAGCGTAAATATTTTTGCGTTGCTTTCATAACCATGAGGTGTAATCATTACTCCTTTAAAAACACTCGCTATGAGTAGGAGGATCAATGCAATTTTTATTACTATTAATACATTCTGAGTTCTGCTACTAGTTTTTAATCCAAAAAGATTCACCACATAAAATAACGCTATCGCCAGTATAGAGATGCCGCAATTAAATAATATACCCGATGGATGATCAAAAAGCAAGTCACTAATATAGTCAGCTCCTATCAGCGCTACGATAGCCATGGAAGCTGCATTACTAATGAGTATCAAGGCATTTACAGTAAACCCAATAGCAGGATGATAACAGACAGAAAAAACTTTATAATAACCACCCATGGCAGGCAATCGAAGGCCAATTTCAGCAAAGGTGAGTGCGCCGCATAATGCAATAACACCACCTGCTATCCATACTAAAAAAAAGATAGCGCTGTTACCTGTGGTGGCTGCTACCGAAGCAGGATTTCTAAAAATGCCCATTCCAATGACCAGACTTACCACGATCATGGAAAGATCAAAAAGATTGAGCTGGTTAGATTTTGCTGTCATAGTTTGAAGATACATAAAGCAGATTACATACAGATAGGTTGATCAAAATATTCTCTTTTTATAGAGCACTTTAAATCTGAATTTAAATTTTATCTACCTTTACATACATGTTTAAACAATTAGCCACCTTTTTATTGTTAGTCGCGTTTGTTTTCCAATCCTTTGAAAATGGATTGGTGGTAGTTGATTATTATTCGAATACTGCTGTATTTGCTAAAAATTGCGAAAATAAAGCTAAGCCAGCCTTGCATTGTAACGGCAAATGCCAAATGATGAAAAAAATGCAGGAAACAGAAAAAAGGGATCAACAATTGCCGGAAAGGAAATCAGAAAATAAAATACAAATATTTTACTGCAACACTAAGTACCACAATTTTGAAAATTTTTTTTCTGAAATTTTACCATCTCAAGTAGTGACAGAAGAAAACAATTTGCTTAAAGATATTTCATTATCTCTATTTCGTCCTCCCCAAAGAGCATAGTCAGCTCAATTAAATTCTTTATCAATTTTTAATGGCAATCATGCATTGTATGAAAGTATTTTAAAAGCTTTTATATTTTGTAATCATTGTTTAATCTATTATTTGGCAGTAACAAACTAACGAGGGCATTACGATATTTAAGTTTTAGCCATTAATAAAGTTATTACTGAATTCAAAGGAATTTGATACGTCCTATTGAACCGTGTTTCAATTTTTAATTCAACAATATTGTCTGTACGGAAAAGTTTACCTACAGATTCTAAAATATTAAACATGTATAAAATTATACCTACCCTAGTAATTTCTTTTTTTGTACTAACACTGCAGGCGCAAATAAAAAAAGGAAAGTTATATGATGCTGAAACTAAAGAGCCGCTTCAAGGAGCTACTGTTAAAGCTGGAGAAAAAAATATTTTAACGGAGGCAGATGGTTCTTTTTCTGTCCCTAAAAATATTACAACAATTGAAATTACTTATACTGGGTATTTAACTAAAAAAATAAATTACACCAGTTCCAATGGCTATATTTCTTTACAAAAGGATAATGCTAAATTAGAAGAGATGGTTGTTACGGCCAATCGTACCGCACAAAAAAGAAGTGAGGCGCCGATTGCGATTACCACTATAAATAAACAAACGATCGAGGATACCAAGGCCCAGCGAATGGATCAGTTGATTAATAAAGTAAGTGGGGTTTTTATGGTGAACTTAGGTAATGAGCAGCATCAGATGAGTATTCGTCAACCGATGACAACTAAAAGCCTTTTTCTATATATGGAAGATGGAATTCCTATTCGAACTACCGGCGTGTACAATCATAATGCATTGCTCGAAATGAATTTACCAGCTGCTAAAAGTATTGAAGTAATCAAAGGACCCTCTTCAGCCTTGTATGGCAGTGAGGCTATTGGTGGCGCAGTCAATGTTATTACGCAAAGTGCTCCAGCGTTTACTAATGGACAGGTGAGTATACAAATGAATGACAAGGGGTATAAACGCACGGACGTCCAGGTGGGCACTACAGTTGGTAAATGGGGTATTTTAGCTAGCGACTATTATGCCGACAAAACAAATGGACCTATTGAGTACAGTAATTTTAGTAAAAAAGCGATTACAGTAAGAACGGATTATCGAGCAAATGAAAAAACGAATTGGGCCAATACATTTGCAATGGTAGATTATTATAGTGATATGAGCGGTTCTATTGATAGTATAAAATTTGCAAAAAAAATTTATACTTCTCAAAACACCTTCACTTTCAGAAATGTATATGCACTTCGCTACAAATCTATGCTGTCACACCAATGGAATCAAAGTAGTGCTTCGACAGTTTCTTTGTTGTACCGTGATAATTCTGTAGGACAAAATCCGGCCTACTCTATTGCAAGCACAGCTAATCCAACAAAATTTAAGGGTCAGATTAATGAAAATGCATTTAAAACATTTGCACTCTTTGTAAATCAAACTCAAAAAATTAATTGGCTCAATAGTAAAGTAATAGCAGGTACTAGTGTAGATTTTAGTCCACAAACCTATTACGCTAAATACATCGCTATTACCAAAGATCTTTCTTCTGGCAAGTATGTGAGCTATACTGCACCGACGGTAGATTCGTTCTTAAGTAAATATAAAACAGGTATTATTAATTTAGCTAGTTATGTAGACTTTGAATGCAGTCCCGCAAAAAATTTAAAACTAGTTGCGGCTGTTCGGTATGATGCATTTCAGTATTATTTTATCAACAGTTTACCTACCTCTACCAGTGTAAGCACAGGTTCTACTATTAATTCTTTTAATAGAATAACTCCAAAATTGGGACTGACCTACAACTATAAAGGAATTGGTTGGTATGCTAATTATAGTGAGGGATATGTACCACCGCAGCTTACAGAGTTGTATAGTTCTGTAAAAGTTGCCCCTTACTTATTGCCACAAAATTTTAAAAATATTGAATTAGGCGGATGGGTATCTGTACTTAAAAATAAAGTATATGCAGACTGGAGTATTTACCAATTGAAAGGAAGTAACGAAATTATTTCAGTTAAGCAGGCGGATAACACAACACTCAATCAGAATGCAGGTTCTACTAAGCATGTGGGTATTGAATATGGCATTTCCTTTAAACCGGTTCATGATCTTTCCATTCGATTTAGCGGTACTAATGCTAAACACAGCTTTATAGAAAATGTCGTAAAAGGAGTTAATTATAATGGAAAAGAGATGAGCGGTGCTCCAAGATTTACTAGTAATTCGGAGGTTATGTTTAAGCCTTCTTTTTTAAAGGGGCTGAGGCTAGCAGCTGAATGGCAACATCAAGGTGCTTATTTTATGGACGACTTAGATCTCTTTTCATATAAAGGATTTGATGTAATTAATCTTAGAGCTGGCTATCAATTTAAGGCTATGGAAATTTGGGTAAATGCACTCAATGTTTCAAATGTTTATTATTCCGTTTTTTCTTCTAAAAATGCTACTGCTAGTGGAAGTAGTGCTTATTCGTACAACTTAGGTGATCCTAGAGAAATTACTGTTGGAATTGCATATCATTTTGGCAAAAAATAAATTATAAACGGATGCAAAATAATTTGCATCCATCAGTAAATCAATATTATCATGAGAAAAAAAATTTACCAATGGCACAGAACCCTATCTCTAATTATTGCTATTCCCGTTGTATTGTGGGCCGCCAGCGGATTTATGCATCCAATTATGTCTACGATTCGCCCTCGAGTAGCAACACAGTTTTTGCAACCTTCTGTAATCGATACTTCGAAAATAAAAATTGGCTTGACTGAAGCATTGAAAAAAAATAATATTTCTGTTTTTCATAACTTTCGTCTCATTGCATTTGAAAATAATTGGTTTTATCAAGTACAGCCTACTGCCAAAGATCTTCCTATTTACCTTAGTACCCAAACTGGTAAAAAACTTTTGAATGGCGACCAGCTTTATGCACAATACATCGCTAAGTTATTTTTAGAAGGTCAATCAAAAGTTATTGGAGTCTCCTCAAAATCATCAGCTGATACAATTGGAACGAGGGCTTTGGTTTCAGATAACCAAAAGGCTTCAACAGTTGAAAAGGAGTCAATCCACGACTGTTGTGACGCAGCTACTAATTGTGTTTTATTAAATGAAAAAGGGGCTCGTGTAACAGGGGTAAAGCTAGTTACCAGCTTTGATGATGAATACAAATTCGTTAATCGACTGTTGCCAGTTTATCGTGTTAATTTTGGAAGAACAGATGGAATAAGGATTTACGTAGCAACTACTAGCGATCGTTTTGGTTTTGCAGTAGATAATAAGAGAGCCATCTTTGATAATATTTTTTCATTTTTCCATACTTGGAACTGGATGGATCGTTTGGGTAATACCAAGTATTTTATTATGGCCTTATTGTTAGCAATTGCGTTTAGCACTACCCTGATGGGGGTATATATATTCTTTTCCACTGGAACTAAAAAAGTAGTAGGGAATAAATTAGTCAGGGCAAGAAGAAATCATCGGTGGGTATCAATTTTAATTTCTTTATTTACACTGATGTTTACTTTCAGCGGTGCTTTTCACGCACTTGATAAATTAAATATCGATGATCGATATGATTTTTATGCTCAACAAGCTATCCCTACTGCTACTACATTATTTAATTTAGATTCATTGCAGTCCATTGTAAAACAGCCAATCACCAATATAAGTGCAGTACAAATAAATAGTGAATTATATTGGCAGGTGAGTACAAAAAAAGAATCAATCAATGGTAAAATGACTGCACAGCCAAGAAAAGATTTGATGAAAGACAAACAGGTGGCTGCTCCTAATGCCATATATATTAAAGCTTCGGATTTTTCAATATTAAAAGATGGTGAGAAAGTCTATGCTAATTATTTAGCATGTCAATTTAGTAAACATCCTATTAAAGAGGTTGTTGCAACCGATGTGATTACTAAATTTGAAGGTGAGTATGGCTTTGTTAACAAGCGCTTGCCAGTTTGGAAAGTGGGTTACGCAAGTAATCATAATGAAAGGTATTATGTTGAAACAAGTACAGGTCAGCTCTCTGCAAAAATCAATGATCGGGACCTAATTGAGGGATATAGTTTTTCTATGTTACATAAGCATCATTTTATGGATTTCACTAGTAAAGAGATAAGGGATTTTAGTACGATGTTTTGGGCCTTAGCTCAAATTGCTGTTGTAGTGATAGGTCTGATTTTATGGAGAAGAGTTAGAACTAGTAAAATCAAAGCTAATTATTAATTCTAAAGCAACTTAATTTTTTTATTCGTTTTTAAATGACAAATAATTTAATTTTTCGATTGATAAAATCATTGGCCGGAATATCACTGCTATCCTTTGAATTAAATTTGATTTTAGATGAGTTTTACAATTAGAAAATAAACGTAGTGACATTCTGAATTATGCATCAGTTTGTAATAAGTAAAAATGTAAATTGGATTATAAATATTGACTATTTCATTAAACAAGGGACCAAGAGTAGCCAAAATTTGATTTAAATCTTAATTGATACTAATTTAATTGATAATTTAGCAGTCTAAATCAAGATCCAATACATGAAGTCTATTTATAATCTATTAGTATTATTGACGCTGTTTTCTTTTACAGCTCATTCTCAGTTTATATTTAGAGGGAAAGTGCTAGACTTTTATCAGAAGCTACCATTACAAGGTGTTTCTATTTCCTTAGGTAATAAAGTGTTGGCTACTACCGATGCAAATGGTTTATTTGAGTTGAATAGTACTGTTCAAAAAACTAAGTTATTATTTTCCTATGTTGGGTATGAATCTTTGTCGATTGATTTTATCAATGGACAAAATAAATCAGTTGAATTACATTCTACTGATGACAATCTTTTATCGGTGACCGTTAAAGCCTTTGAAAAAAATGCTTCCCTAAAAAATTTACCCATTACTGTTTCAGTGTTGGGTAAAGCAGATTTAGAAAGATATAGCAATGCATCTATTCTCCCAGCTGTTAATACTGTTCCTGGAGTGAAGATGGATGAGCGTAGTCCAGGAAGTTATCGATTATCTATAAGGGGTAATTTACTTCGTTCACCCTTTGGTGTTAGAAATGTAAAAGTTTATTGGAATGGAATTCCTTTTACAGATGCTAATGGAAATACTTATCTCAATCAATTAGGTTTTGGTAACGTAGGAAAAATAGAAATCATTAAGGGGCCTGGTGGCAGTATGTATGGTGCAGGAACTGGAGGCGTAGTTTTATTGAATAGTAGAATGGCAGGGTATAAGGAAAATAGTATTTCATTCAGTTCTATGGCAGGAAGTTATGGTTTAGTTGAAAATAATTTGACTTATCGTAATCAAACCGATCAGGTGAATTCTACCTTACAGGTATCTCATCAACAATCAGATGGATGGCGCGATCAAACAGCTACAAAAAAAGATATTGCAAATTATACGGCAAGTTTTATAGTAAGTCCTAAGCAAACCATCTCTACTAATATTTTTTATAGCGATTTATATTATCAAACACCCGGTGGACTAACACTGGCACAGCTCACTGCTAATCCACGCCAGTCGAGGCCTGCGGCTGGTACAATAAGAAGTGCGGCACAACAACAAGCTGCATTGTATATCAAAACGTTCTATGCTGGTTTTTCTAATGAGTATCATTTTTCTGAGGCATGGAGTAGTACCACCAGTGTCTATACTTCTGGTACGCGTTTCCGCAATCCAAGTATTTTAAATTATCAACGTAAAACAGAGCAAGGAATTGGCGGAAGAAGTGTTACTCAATATCAGCACAAAAATTTTCAACTGCATATGGGAGGCGAATTCCAATATGGTTTTACCTCTACTAGAACTTTTGGAAATAAATTCGGTGTAGCTGATACACTACAATTTGATGATGAAATAGCCGCCAAGCAATACAATATTTTTTTACAGTCTGAAATTGGGATTACAAAAAACTTGATTCTTGATGGGGGACTTAGTTACAATAATTATGGATATGGTTTCACTCGACTGAATAGCAGGCCAGTAAAAGATTTACAAAGAAATTTCGATCCGGTAGTGGTACCTAGGATCTCATTGCTTCAAAAAATTGGATCTAATTATAGTGTATACGCTATCGTTAGTAGTGGTTATTCTCCCCCTACGATTGACGAAATTGTTCCTTCCTCTGGATTTTTTAATAGTTCGCTCAATGCAGAGCGGGCTACAAATTATGAACTAGGTTTTCGAGGCGAGTGGATACCGAATAAATTATATTCAGAAGTAGCAGCCTATTTCTTTCATTTAAACAATACCATTGTTACAAGAAGAGATGCGGTTGGTGCTGATTATTTTGTTAATACCGGACAGACAGAACAAAAGGGAATGGAGTTTTCACTTAACTATTATCCTATAAGAAATAGTGTTCACTTTTTTCGTGAACTTAAATGTTGGTCTAATTTGACTTTCATTGACGCAGCTTTTAAAACTTATCAGCAGGGGGCGATAGATTATTCAGGAAAAAAATTAACAGGAACTTCTCCAAGAGTAATGGTTTTGGGAACAGATGTGGCAACAAAAATTGGCATGTATGTTAATCTTACCTATAGTTATACAGATCAAATTCCTTTGAATGATGCCAATAGTGTTTTTGCAAATTCCTATCAATTATTTTTCGGAAGGTTAGGATATAAAAAGGATTTAAGCAAAAAAATAAAGGGAGAAATTTATCTTTCCTACGACAAATCATTTACTACTCCTTTTGGCTTGGGAAATGATCTCAATGCGGCTGGTAATCGTTTTTTCAATCCATCCGCACCTGAGAATTTCTTGGGGGGTATCAAAGTTCAGTACAATTTGTAAGCTCTTGTAGTAAAATCCCCGTTAATCCTTGAAAATGTATCTTTGTCAAAAATAACAAACAGTGGATTTTGGACAAATTGCTATCAAAGAAATATTAACGGTATCGTTTACCCTATTTGCGGTAATTGATATAGTAGGAAGTATACCTATTTTAGTATCGCTCCGTAATAAAATGGGAGGTGAAATTAAGTCTACCCATGCTACTGTTGCTTCGGGTGCATTAATGATTCTTTTTTTGTTTATTGGTAAGCAGTTTTTAGATCTGATGGGTTTGGATATTCAGTCTTTTGCTGTAGCAGGAAGTATTGTAATATTTATTATAGGACTTGAAATGGTATTAGGACATGATTTTTTTAAGTCGGATAGTAACCCAAAAAGTGGGAGTGTAGTTCCGATTGCCTTTCCATTGATTGCTGGTTCTGGAACCCTTACTACGATTATGAGTTTGAAGGCCAATTATAATGATGCCAATATTTTTATAGGTATTCTTATTAATTGTATAGTAGTTTATATTGTATTGAAATCATTAAGATGGATTGAAGGCGTTTTAGGTGTGAATGGGATGACAGTGATAAGAAAATTTTTCGGTGTGATATTATTAGCGATTGCAGTAAAGATCTTTGGAAG
>CANCRO010000094.1 GCA_947380605.1 Chitinophagaceae bacterium | reverse complement strand
TTTTCTCTAGATGAAAGTGTAAGATGCGATTTTAGAGAAGGCATTTTGTATTCTGGATCTTCAGAAATGATTCGATGAAATAATTCACTTCCATTTAAATTTCCTGGATCAATGGCTACTTTACCAGGACTTTCTGGTAGTTCAGCATAAGCAAAGGATTGAATATCTAAACGAAGGCCGGCTTTTTGCTTGGCTTTATCTGGTCCATGACAAGAAAAGCATTTATCTGAAAGCAATGGCTTTACATGCAGATTGTAATCTATCTTATCTGGAAGTTGTTCATAGGCAGCTGCAACCTCTTTTGGTAAATCAGGCGCACAGGAAACCAACTGCAAAACTGCCATCAGAAAAATACCAAAAAGCATATGCCGATTTAATCCATTCATTGAAAACCTTTTTTATTAAAGAGACTTTCTAAGTCCTTGCTTCATTTTAAATTAAATCAATTATTATTTTTCAATCAAACTTTCATCAATATGATAAGCAGCTAACTCACTTATTAGTGGCGTTTCTTTTGAGCCATCAATCATTACTTCTATCGATTTTGCATTGACAGAAGCGAAACTTAGTATACGATTTCTCCCAATAGTAGTCGCTTTGATTTCTTTTAATAAAGTACCCTTGTCATCTTTTAAATTGATTCTGAAATTGAATATTCGTTGACCTAGCTCTATTGGTTCACTTAATTGAATAGCATTGATAGTAGTAGTTTGTCCAAGGTCAATTGTAATAGCAGCAGTTTGACCGGTGGTTAGTTTTTCAAAACTATTTTGTTTCTTATCTGTTAGCTGAGTCGTAGTCTTTCCTGTAGAATTGTTTTTTATAACTACTCCCTTTTTAGCGAATAGATTAGTACTAAAATTTTTCTCCTTTAATTGTTTGAAGCCTATTAATGCAAGAGAATCATTCGCATTAATCTGACCCGTTCTATCTGGAGGTACATTCAATAATAAATTAGCACCTCTTCCAACAGATTTTAGATATAGATTAAAAAGGAAGGCAGGCGTTTTAACTTTCCCATCTTCTTCTTTATGATAAAACCAACCTGGACGAACGCTAACATCACATTCTGCAGGGATCCATTTTTCACCAAACATATTTCCTCTATTGAGTGTATCCGTTGGAGGGCCTGCCGCACCTGCTGAAAATCCAGATACGTTTAGTAAATTCCAATTGGTAGCTCCTGCAATTCCTCTTTCATTTCCAACCCATCTTATTTGAGGACCTACATCACTAAATACCACAGTATTGGGAGATAATCTTTTTATAGTATTCCTAAATAATTCCCAATCGTATTGTTGCTTTTTACCGTTAGGGCCTTCACCATTGGCACCATCCCACCAGAATTCCCATATCGGTCCGTAGTTTGCAAATATTTCTTCCATCATATTTACAAATACTTGATTGTATTCAGGCGTTCCATATTTAGGATGATTTCGATCCCAAGGTGATAGATATACGCCAAACTTCAATCCATATTCTTTACAAGCCAATGATAATTCCTTCACCACATCACCTTTTCCATTTTTCCATTTACTCTCTCTTACAGTATGGGTAGAATATTTACTTGGCCATAAGCAAAAACCATCATGGTGCTTTGCAGTAATGATAATACCCTTTGCTCCAGCTGCTTTAGCTAACCTTGCCCATTGTCTGCAATCCAATTGAGTGGGATTAAAAATATCCTCTGGTTCATCACCATGTCCCCATTCTTTATCCGTAAATGTATTGGGCCCAAAATGGGTAAACCAATAATATTCCAAATCGTGCCATGCTGCTTGAGCTTTGGAAGGAACAGGATTAACTGGAGTTATTTTTTGTCCCTGCACAGTGAAGAAATTCGCTAAAAATAAAATACAAAATAATTTTTTCATACATTTTTTATTTAAATAAGTCTGCATTTGAATGATATATTATTAATAAACCAATTTATAACTTTCTAATTTTAATATTTTTAAACCAAACTCCACCTCCATGATCTTGCAAACAGATAAAACCATTTTTAGCTATTCCATAGTCAGGAGCGATCTTCCACTTTCCTTCAGCTTTTCTTTTCTCCCAATCTGGAGTCCATGCCTCAAATTCTACTACTTTAACATTGTTTAACCAATATTCTCTATGCGCACCTTTCACAACAATTTTTGAGGTATTGTATTTTCCAACTGGATGGGTTGGTCTAGAACTGGCTAAGTACATGGCATAGTCAGCACCAGTTTTTTGCCATTCTTCTAATTTTTGTGGAAAGCCATAATCATCTATTATCTGATATTCTGGCCCACTGAGGTATGGTTTTTCAAACTGTTCTGTAACGTGGTACATAATACCACTATTTGCTTCAGCGGCTATTTTCCAGTCAACAGATAATTCAAAGTTTTGGAATTGCTCAGTCGTGATAATATCAGCTCGAACTTTAGTTTTATCCTTATTGTCACCCTTGCAATACAGTTCTCCATTTATAACCCCCCAACAATCAGTAGCCTTATTTTGATACATGCGCCATCCATTTGTAGTGGTTCCATCAAATAATAATTTCCAACCAGCTTTTTTTTCAGCAGTAGATAACACATTGTCATTTTTCTGAGAAAATGAAACTATACTTAGGCAACTTATTATACTTGCTAAAATCAATAATGCTTTTTTGTTCATTTCGTTGTTTTTAAATTTGAATTAACTTTTTTACTTTTTTATTGCTGGCGGGGGCTTCACTTCTGATGTATCTCCTTCGAGTAAAGGCATTGTATAACCTCCGGAATCTATCAATGCCATCGGGAATGTTTTTTTAAGTACATCCCAATCAGTTCTACTGATAGAAGTTTGGTATAAAAATATTTTTTCTAATCTATTTAACCCTTTCAATTGTGCTAAACCTTTAGCCGTAACTTTTGTTCCAACAAGGTTGATATATTGAAGTGAGGTAAGTTTTTGTAATGCTAGAATTCCTTTATCAGTTATGGCAGTTCTTTCTAAAGATAAACGAGTAAGCGCCGAAAGGGAACTAATCATCTCCATCTGCTGGTCGGAAAGCTTGGTGTTTCCTAGCTTTAGCCAAATTATTTGTTTGCGCAGCGGTTCTAGTAAATTCAAATCCTTTTCAGTGATAGCATCAATCGCTATAAAATTTATGGAGAGGTAATTACTATTTCTTGCAACAGTTGATACCGCAATACCTCTAGCTTTTAATTTTTGAATTACTTTATCATCTGCTTTTTCTATTGCTTGATCTGGAATATCTGATAGTTTTATTTCTTCCTTCATCTCAGCCGACTGAAGGGCAAGTAAAACTGGTTTTATCTTTTCAGATTGGGGGAGTGCTTTTACTTTTTGAGTAAAATTAGCACCGGTACTTATCCACCAATGTAATAGATCCATTTCACTTTTGCTTAGTTGGGGTTTTTCTATTGGAGGCATATGATCTTTATTGTCTTTTGCCAATAAGATCCTTTTGATTAATTCACTTTCATCTGCTTTACCTGCGGTTATGATTGCTCCATCTTTTCCTCCCTTCATTATAAAATCGGGAAGATCTAATCTTAATTTACCTTTCTGTTTATTTGCACCATGGCAACTGTAACATTTTGAATTCAGTATGGGTTGAATCACCTCAGTATAGGCCACCGCTTCCTGAACATTTGCAATAGGTTTTCTTTGGGTATTGTTAGAAGCCACTTCACTCGATGAAAATACTTTGGTAAGATAATCTGATCCATGGGTAATGGAACCTCCTAAATGTCCGGTTATCATTACTAAAATAGTCAGTACTAATATCACCCATTTAGTATATTTATTTTGCTGCTTGTTTAAAATAAACGCTCCAATTGAAATTACTGCCACTGCTATGCCAAACCATTGGTGACTGCTGATGAGTGATGCATCATAATCATCTGTTGTAGATAATAAATATCCGCTTATAGCAGAAAATATTGCACTAAGCATCCCCCCCAACAAAGTGATATGAATAGCTGGACCTAATGAAGCCGTCTTTTGTTTTAGCAAAATCAATTGAAAGATAGCCGCAAGAACTAACATTCCTATAGGTAAGTGAACCAATACGGGATGAAACCTTCCAATTAACTCAGTTAGCGAAAACAATACAATAGCAATAATCATTTTTGGAATTAATGTATAATCAGGAATATCTTTTTCTTAATAAATTCATCATATGAACGTTGATGGCCCATTGATCCGCTAAAGGCTGTCGAGTGTACGCCATAGTAGGCATATAATCAGGAGGACCAAATTCGGTTAAGAATACCATCCGTTCTCCATTTTTCTTTTTGCGTTCCACTACGATATCCCACCATTCAAAATGTTGCTTTACTACATTTTCCCATTCAGGTGCACGAGGGTCATTGACCTGTGGCCCTTCTGGATGACCAATTCTAGCATGTATTAAATCAGCTCTGTCAAGCGCTAATTGAACGGCTGCTGTTTGATCTGATAATAAACTTTCATGCACATTACACCAATGGGATATATCTAGATTTATTCTTAATTCAGGTATTTTTTCAATAAATTCTTTAGTCACATGAGCTGCAAATAACATTCTGCTTCTATGCGTTTCATGAACAATAGATATTCCAGTTTCTTTTGCTAGTGCTGTAGTATGTTCAATAAATTTATTATTTTGTTCAAAGCTATAATGATCTCTTCCAGAATGATTGTTGATATAAAGAGGACGCTGTACTTGTTGTTTTGCAGCCGCGTCAATCATTTTTTTATAAAATTCCAAGTGTTCTTGTGGATCTCGCTGAGCGCCACCGCATAAAAATCCTATTTCTAAATTATATTTTTTCAGCGCAGTAAATATTTCATCCTGGGCTTTTTTATTATCCGTTGGCCACCATAATTCTACTCCATCATAACCTTCTTTTTTTACTTTGGCACAAAATTCATCCATCGACCCATCAAATCCCCAGCTGGTAGCCATGATGGTTAGTTTATAGTTTTTGTTCATAGAAAACTCAGTTTTTTTTGATAAATAAAATGGCTCCAATGACGACAAATACAAAGCAGAAGCGGCAGCCGCAGAATTTTTAATAAATTTTCTTCTATCCTGTTTCATAATATACTTACTTATAGAAAGAAGAGAACTTAAGTGATAATATCTGTAATGACTTTTCCTGCCAAATCTGTCAATCGGAAAGGACGACCTTGTGATTCAAAAGTGAATTTTTCATGATCAAAACCTAACTGATTTAAAATGGTAGCCTGTATGTCAAAGGACTCTGTTTTACCGCTAACAATATTGTATCCAATTTCGTCAGATTCACCATAAGAAGTCCCACCTTTAATTCCACCACCTGCCATCCACATGCTAAATGCAGCACCATGGTGATCTCTACCCTTAAAAGGCATTACTTTTCCTTCCCTGTTTTCCATCATCGGCGTTCTGCCAAATTCTGAACCCCATATTACGAGTGTCTCATCTAGCAGTCCTCTTTGTTTTAAATCAAGTAGTAAAGCTGTGATGGGCTTATCAACTTTTCGACATTTATTTACCAATCCTATATCAACTGCATTGCCTGCAGAGTCTCCATGTGCATCCCATCCCCAATCAAATAATTGAACAAAGCGAACGCCTTTTTCTACTAACTTTCTTGCGAGTAATACATTGTTTGCAAAGCAGGCTTCTCCTGGTTTGGTCCCATACATTTCATGAATATATTGTGGTTCATCATTTATATTCATTACTTCTGGAACAGATATTTGCATTTTATATGCCATCTCGTATTGCGCGATGCGAGAAAGAATTTCAGGATCATGGTATTCTTCATATTGTTCCTGATTTACTTTATTAATAGCGTCTATTGATGCCTTTCTTAAATCACGACTCATTCCCTTCGGATCTTTTATAAATAATACAGGGTCTCCAACGCTTCTGCATTGTACACCTTGGTATACACTCGGTAAAAATCCACTCCCCCAAACACTCTTTCCTGCATCCGGATCATTTCCACCTGAAGTTAAAACTACAAACCCTGGAAGATTTTTATTTTCAGATCCCATACCATAAGTCACCCATGAACCTAAACTAGGTCTTCCTAATCTGGGTGTACCCGTGTGCATTAATAATTGCGCGGGTGCATGATTGAACTGGTCAGTAGTTACTGCATTAAGCAGGGCGATATCATCGATAACGGTAGAGAGATGGGGTAAATTATCAGACAGCCATAAACCGCTTTTTCCATGTTGTCTAAAATTTGCTTGAGGACCAAGCATCTTTGGGACACCTTGAATGAATGCGAATTTTTTCCCTGCTAAAAGTGATGGTGGACAATCCTGCCCATCTAATTTTGCTAGCTCAGGTTTGTAGCTAAATAATTCTAATTGAGAAGGTGCGCCAGCCATATGCAAATAGATAACAGACTTTGCTTTACCTGGAAACATAGGTGGCTTTGGTGCAAGTGGATTAGCAGCATCAAATAAATTATTTGAATTATTGGATGAATTGAACCCACAACTATTTAATAAGGAACCCAATGCTAATGCTCCGAATCCCATTGCCCCATCCTTTAAAAAATGTCGGCGAGTATACTGCTGTAAAATAGCATGATTCGCTTCCCTTAACAACCGCTTATTATGCGTATCGTTTTTCATAATTTAAAAATTTACATTTCCACCCTAATATTATTTTATTGATCACCATTTTGAATAAACAATTAATTTTTATTCAACCATTCATCCATATTAAATAGCGCACTTGCTACCATCACTAAAGAGGCGGTTTCAGCTTTCGACTCTTTTTCAGAAGGCCCCAATAATTCAGTAGTAGCTAAAGGATCTTTTTTAAATTTAGCAAATGAAGTGGTGTATAAATCCATCAGTGCTTTTAATCTATTTTCAGAAATAGATTTATACATCATTGCTTGGTATCCTTTCGCAATTTTTTTACTAGCCTCTTTTTCTCCCCACTCATTCATGCGATGTGCAAAGTATCTTGCCATTACTAAATATGATGAATCATTCAAAATAGTTAATGCTTGCAAAGGGGTATTGGTTCTAATTCTTCTAGTAATACAACCCTCTCTGGTACCTCCATCGAAGGTAAACATAGACGGATAAGGTGCTGATCTTTTCCAAAAAGTATATACACCTCTTCTATATTGATCGTCTCCTTCACTTAGTTTCCATGTGTTAGATGAATAGGGTGATTTCCAAACACCTTCTGGTTGAAAAGGCATTACGCTCTTACCATACATTTTGTTGCTTAGCACATGACTTACGCTTAACGCTTGATCTCTGATTTGTTCTGCTGACAATCTTACTCTTGGCCCTCTAGCATACAATTTATTATAAGGGTCTTTTTGTAATAATTCTTTAGTAACCTTGGAGTCTTGACGATAGGTAGCAGATAAAACTATTTCTTTTAATATTTTTTTAATACTCCAATGGTGATCATTCACAAATTTCCAAGCTAGATGATCCAATAAATCTTTGTGAGTAGGAGAAATCCCCTGTGTTCCTAAATCTTCAAGCGTTTCTGCAATACCAAAGCCAAATAATTGTTCCCATAATCTATTGACCATTGTTCTGGCAACTAAAGGATTTTTTTTATCGGTGAGCCACATAGCCATTCCAAGTCTATTTTTTGGCGCATTGGCAGGCATCGGATTCATAATGTGTGGTACATCAGGCGTAACTTCTCGACCCTTTACCGTCCTATTGCCTCTTATAAAAACATTGGAGGGTCTAAATAATTCAGGGCTATTTTCAACCATCACTGGGGTAGTTTCCGCAGCGGAATTTAATAATTCTATAAATTGTTGTTGGGCCAATTCATAACCAGGCATTCCTTTTCCTGGAAAATAATCAGAAAATTTAAACCAATCCAGTGTGATTGCATTGGTTTCAGCAGAACTAGAACAGCTTGCATTAAAATACAATGCATGTCTTCCTATAAATGCTTTGATCGGTACCATGCCAATTTTCCAACCTTTAGTATCCGATAATGGAAGGGTAACTAATTTTGCACCATTGATACTATCAATATGAATAGTCAGTTTTACATTTTTATAATTTGTTCGGTATCTAAATATTAATTGTTCCTGATTATTCAAAGGCGCATCTTTTAATCTGCAAGAGCCGTTGTTACGAAGGTTTACCACCGCTCCTGAAGTTCCATTATTGATCTCATCACAATTCAAAGAGTTAATAGTGGGTTGCCAAGTCTTTAATAGTAAATAATATTCTTTCGCTTGATTTTCAGTAGCATTTTTCTTTACCCAATCCATTACTTGTAACAGCTTTACACTATCTTCTGAATGGTACTGTCGTAAAAGTGGGTAATCCGTTTCGGTATCTTCATCTCGACTGTTATTAAAAAAAGCTAAAAATTTGTAATATTCATCGTGTTTAAAAGGATCATAGGGATGGCTGTGACATTGTACACAATTAAAAGTGGTACCCATTAATGCACTCCAGGTAGTATTCACTCTATCTAATACTGCTGCTGTTCTAAATTCTTCATTATCGGTTCCACCCTCATCATTGGTCATGGTATTTCTATGAAAAGAAGTAGCAATATATTTTGCATCATCAGGGTTGGGCATCAAGTCTCCGGCAAGTTGCTCCATTAAAAAATCATTGTAAGGCTTATCCTCATTAAATGCCCGAATCAACCAATCCCGATATTTCCAAATATTTCGATTGCCATCTTTTTCATATCCTTTAGTATCAGCGTAGCGAGATAAATCTAGCCAAAGAGAGGTCCATCTTTCTCCATAAGCAGGAGAGGATAATAAGTCATCCACTAAATTTTCATAAGCCTTTTCATTATCAGCTTGTAGAAATTTATTAGCGATATTTTCAGCAGCGGGTAATCCGGTAAGGTCAATACTTACTCTTCTTAAAAGGGTGGATTTGTCAGCCTCTTTTGAGGGAGAAAGATTTTCTTCTTTTAATTTAGCAAATACAAATTGATCAATGTCATTCTTTATCCAAGAATTATTATTGTCTGGTACAGATTCATTTTTAACTGGAATATAAGCCCAGTGTTCACCCCATTGAGCACCTTGTTTAATCCATTTTTGTAAAATAGTAATTTCTGCTTCTGAAAGTGGCGCATGTTTATAGGGCATTCTTTCATCGGGATCTTTTGCAGTGATTCTTTTGATTAATTCACTCTGCTCCGGATGGCCGGGAATAATGGCAGGCTTTCCCGATTCAGTTTTTCCTAAAGCCTCTTCTCTAAATAGTAAGCTAAATCCAGCTTTTTGCTTTACACCACCATGACAGGTGATACATTTTTTATTTAATATTGGCTTCACTTGAGTATTGAAGTCTACCTTATCATTTGGCAGTGCCAATAGGGTAAGTACAGCCGCAATAATGAGCAGGCTGACAACACCAATCATTTTTTTTGAGAGAAATAAATTCATAGCAAAATCGTGATTTTAAAGATACTTATTTTCATTGGCTTACTCAATAATCACCCAATTGTAACTTTCAGCTTCAATGGATAGCGTAAGTTCAATTTCATATTTTCTGTTAAGTTTAGCTACAAACGGATTCGAATCTTTTATTTTAACTATTGCTTTATCAGTTAGCCCAGTATAATAAAGTGGCACACTGATTGTCCTAGTAATTTTTTCTTTTAAAGGATTGTATACCATCAATAGGCCTTTCTGTTGGAGGGTAGTACTTACATGAAGTAACCCATCCCAATCCCTTCCGTCTGCACGACGCAATTGGATCATATCTGCATTCAAAATATTGCGGTATTTTTTATACCAGTTAATGGTTTTCTCGACCAGTAATCTAGTCACTTCAGTGTCATATAATCTAGGTCCACGATAACATGCTTGCACTCCAGCACCATAGTATTGTATCATCAGTTGTTCGTAATCTTTCAGATGTTCACTCAAGGGTTCTAGTACTGCGGATTGATTACCTCCTTGATATTTAGTAAGTGGAACAAATCCCCAACTCATAGCCCCTGTTTTTTCAATGGTGCCATCATGAATATTCTGTCGATTTAATATTTTCTGTTGATCCCTTGATAAAGAAAAATTTACTTCCCGATAACCAATCCCGATTTTATGGGTGCCATCTAAAAAATACCAATCGGGTGCATTGATATATACACCTTTTTCATTTAGCCAATGATATAGTTCCTTTTGAATTTCCATCTGACGCCATTGAGAGTCATCAAATCCTTTATGGCCAGGATGAGTGGTCGATGCGCAAACATCACCAGGGTAGGGGCCGTCATTTTCCCAAATGTCAAATCCAGTTTGAGCAAAAAAGTATTTTATTTTATCACGATAGGCTAATCCCCATTTACTTCCAAAACAAGGAGCATTGCCAAAAAATGCTCCTCCAGGTTTTCCAGTTTTCACATCTACTACATCATCTTCATTACTTATTTTTCT
>CANCRO010000093.1 GCA_947380605.1 Chitinophagaceae bacterium | reverse complement strand
TTACATCCACATCTTTACCTGTTGCTGGAATGCCAAAAAATGCTCCGGTATGTTTTCCTTTAAATTGCCAATACTTTACCAATTTATCTCCATCAGCAAATATTTCTTTCACAATAAATTTTCTTTCTGAAAATCCTGTTACATAATTTTCATAATACGCTTTTGCATTCGCTTTACCTTTCACTTCAGGAATAGCATGCAATACAGCATCATCCACATAGGCTGAATCCAAAATATTGGTGCGACCTTCGTTGATAGCCACTTCCCAAACACGAGAATAATACTCAATATTTTTTTTACCCAATTCGGCATTTTTGTCATTGACTGATTTGCATGATACAAGTGCCGATATCAAACAAAGCGATAGGATAATCTTTTTCAAAATAGATTGTTTTTTAGGTTAAAATGATATGAAATTTAATAAAAATTTAAATAAAGATAATAAAAATTGGTATTCAAAAGAAATCAATCCGACTCTGGAGAATAGCCATTATTTTAAAATAAAATTTACTTACTCCTCTATCAACGTATTTTTCTTAGGTTTTTCAGCCATCCACTCTTTTCTATCCAATTTATGATTACCTGTAATTACTTCATCTAATGTATTACCCTCATATAATCTGCCATTTTTCATTACCCATTCGATGGTGTTGGTATTTCTGATATTTTCTAGTGGATTTTTATTAAGAATAATTAAGTCAGCTAATTTTCCAATTTCCAAACTACCCAAGTCTTGATCTAAACCAAGACCTCTAGCACCTAGAATAGTAGCCGTTTTAAGCGCATCTAAATTTCGCATGCCTCCACTTTGCATCGACCATAATTCCCAATGATACCCTAGGCCTTGTAATTGTCCATGACTTCCAATACCCGCCAAGCCACCTGCTTCAACAATTTTTTTCATGCTTTTAGCATGCTTTTGAAAAACATGTTCTTCTGGTAAAAACCAAGTAGCCCGACGACGCGATTTAGCGGCTAATTCTTCATAAGGTGTAAAGTATTGCATCTTTTCATTGCTGTATGGATTTTCATTTTCATAATAATAGTTCTCCGCCCAAGGTCCACCATAAGAAACCAATAAGGTAGGAGTAACTGTCATTTTAGAAGCAGCAATTGTTTTCACTACATCATTGTATAATGGATAAATTGGAATAGAATGCTCATGCCCTGGATAACCATCGAATAAATTGGTCATGTTTAATTTGAAATCAAGGCCTCCTTCAGTAGTCGGCATTAATTGTTGATTTTTCGCAGCCTGTATTACCCATTGTCTATGTTTACGATTCCCTACTAAATACATTTTAATATATTTAGTATTATAGTATTTACTGTATTGACTCAATACCGATTCTGCTTGAGCGGAATCTTTTAAATTATAGGACCAATAACCTACACCTGGACCAGTTGAATATACTCTAGGACCCGCCATCATACCTGATTCAACCATATCGCTATAAGTAAGCACATCGGTGGTAGCAGTTTGAGGATCGCGAGTGGTCGTTACCCCATACGCTAAATTAGCTGCATATACCCAAGCCTGCGTTTTATGGATGCCCCAACTTGGCCACATATGAGCATGGGTATCTACAAAACCAGGGATAATTGTTTTGCCGGATGCATTCACTTTCTTAGTACCACTAGCTACCTTTAAAGTCCCCGATTTACCAATGGCTTTAATGCGATTGTTTACAATATAAATATCACCTCTGCTGATTACTTCATCCCCTTTCATCGTAATAATTCTTGCATTAGTTAAAAGAAGATTATTAACAGGCATATCTTTTTCATAAAATACTTTAATCCAATTTTCAGTGGCTTTGTATTTAGGGTCTTCTTTATTTGCTGATTTCTTAGCTACGATTTCTTTTTTGGTGCTGTCTTTAACAGTAGTATCTTTTTTAATCGCTGCTTCTGCTTTTTTTGCTATTGCCAAGCTATCGTCAAATGCATAAGCAGCCTCTACATCATAAGTAAAATGAGCAGCTCCTAAACTATAATGAACAATTTTACCATTTGCTTCCCAAGCCGGAAACTCTCCACCCATCTCAGTTAGCAGCTTACTAGGGAAGGCTGCACTTTTTGCTTCCGCAACAGAAATCTCTACTAGTTTACCTGCTTGTGGAATGGTGATATAGTAAATATTATTGTTTACCTGTGCGATGGCTGCTTTACCCAAAGGTGACATCAAAATAGTATTTGCGCTAGACGCAGGATTATTTTCTTTGGCAGCATCTTCATCCACATCTAAATCTAAAACATCTGCTACAGGTTTTCCTTTGTGTTGAGCAATGCTACCAAAAGTGGTAATACCCGTAATTTTTACTATCTCTTTTTCATCACCGCCATCCCATTGAATAGAAATTAATTTTCCATAACTATTTAAATAAATACGATCTTCTCCATTTACAAAATGAGGATTATTGCGGCCGTTGGCCTTGTCAATAATATGAATACTTCCATCACTTAGATTCAACCAACACAATTCATCTTCATCATCATTATAAGTAGGATCTTTTGAGTCTCTGAATTTTTGAAAATTTGTTCTATTAAAAACTATTCTAGTCCCTGCTTGATTTAATGCTAAGCCTTGATACAATGCATTTTCTTTAGTAAGTAAAGTTTCGGTTCCACTTGCTAAATCAATACTTCTGATACTTCCACCTTCAACACCCCAGGTTGCAAAATAAATGGTCTTGCCATTGACACTCCAAATAGGTTGTGCTTCTGTAAAATTATTTTTAGTTAATTTTTTAGGCGTACCATTGGGGTAGTCCATTACATATAATTTATTCAATACCGTAAAGGCTAATTTTTTTCCATCAGGAGAAGGTACGGCATCTCTAATTTGAGTGGCTTGCGCTGCACTCGTATCTTTAATAGGATATTTAAAAAATACTTCAGGTCCCATTTCGATAGTAGCCTCTACAGTATAGCTAATTTCTTTTTGAGCAGCCGTTTCAATGTCAATGCTATGAATTTTTCCACCAAAAGAAGCCAATAAAAATTTGCTATCAGGAGTGAAAGTCATTGCAGGTAGCACACCTAATACAGCAATTGATTCTTGATCATCTCTTTGTACAGGATAGGCTAACCAAGTTTCTTCACCTGTAGTTAAATTACGTTTAACCAATCCGGTTTTATCTTCAAATCTTGTTCCGTATACCAACCACTTGCCATCTTTTGAAAGAACAGGTGTAAAAGCAGAACCATATCTAGAAGCAATCGTGCGCGTAGTTCCTTTTTCTCTATCATATACACCAATGCTATACTGAGGTAACATTGCATTATAATTCCAAGCGCTTGTTCTAGAAGAATAATAAATATATCTTCCATCAGCACTCACAGCAGGATCAATGGTTTTTAAAGTAGCGGGTAAGGATATCAATGAAGTACCTGCTCCACCATTTTTGTGCATCAAATATAATTTTGTATTTCTTCTTCCTTTCGTATACACAATATAATTACCATCGGGTGTATAAACGGCACCTGGAAAATTTTGATTTTGTTCTTCAGTTAAAGCAACGGTATCTTTTTTAGCGATATCGATATACCATAAATTTTCAGCGCCTCCTCTATCAGAAATAAATAATATTCTTTTTCCATCAGGACTAAAGCTAGGATGATTGTCATAGGCTAATCCTTTAGTAATAGGAGTTGCTTTACCACCTATTGATGGCATACTATAAATATCTCCCATTAAATCAAACAAAATGGTCTTGCCATCAGGACTAATACTTACCGAAGTCCAGGTTCCTTCATTGGTTTGAATAGGAATGGCACGCGTTGCTTTGAGTGGCATGCCTTTAAAACTAGTGAAGATGGTGCTGTCTTTTTTAGGGACTGATTTATCTTGTGCAGTAACCTGGTTAAGATGAAATGCTACAAAAAGTACTAGGATTAAAATTCTCATATGGTATATTTTTAATTGATATAGTTTAAAGTATTCAAAAGTATTCAAATAATTTTATTTATTGACCTGCTTAGCCATAGTGTCGAAATAAAAATTTGCTGAAATAAATGGAAAGCCTTCTATTCGCTATATAGTCTTGGATGTAAGGTTTAAATAATTGATCAGCGGGGGCAATTCCTAATGAATATGAATTTAAATGGAATAGTTTTAATCATTGGCGTAAGAGTGTAAATAGCGGAGTGAGTCCGAAAAATTTAATGAAAAGAATTGCCAATATAAAGCGATTTAAATATTTCAGAAAAAAACCATCTCAATGAATAAGATGAATAAGTGACAAGGTTATTTTTGATCAGGGATAAATTTCTTCTTTTTGCAAGCTTCACTACAATATAAAACTTGTTCCCAATGATGCGTCCACTTTTTGCGCCAAGTAAAAGAGCGGTTACAATAAAGGCATATTTTTGACGGGAGATCGCCTTTTTTAACTGTTTTATTACTGCTATTTTTCATTATTGTTTTGGCAGGCATTTTTCAAAACTTAAAATTTATGCATGAACCGTCCTAATTAAATATTCAAAGAAACAACCACCTTAACTCAACAAATAGTAGAAAAGCCTTCCGTAAGCTGACGGAAGGCTTTTCTACTATTTATTTATTTTCGACTAGACTGCAGACGCTTTGATCAAAAGAGAATGTCTGTCAGCTTTATTAAATTTTTTAATGCTGACTAACAGCATTAAAAGCTATCTGCATCTCTATATGCTTTGATGAGTGCTAATTCGCCTTCTTTTTCTTTCCCAGCCATTCCATGCTCCATGCCTAAAATACCTCTATATCCTTTTCCGTAAATATGTTTGAAGATATTTTTATAATCCATTTCACCTGTGCCTGGTTCTTTTCTTCCTGGATTGTTGCCAATTTGGAAATAACCAATTTCATCCCATGCACTATTAATATTAGTGATTATGTTTCCTTCGTTTTTTTGCATATGATACATATCAAATAAAATTTTGCAAGAAGGACTATTTACTGCTCTACAGATTTCGAATGTTTGATCTGAAAATCTTAAAAACAAATTAGGAGAATCACTCAATGGCTCCATCACCATTACTAAATTATGTTTCTCAAATATTTCAGCTCCTCTTCTCATTGCTTCAACAACATTAGAGGTTTGATATCCCATAGATTTTGATCGATCAAAAGATCCGGGAACAACGGTCATGTATTTGGCATTCGTTCTTTTGGCAACTTCCACTGCTTCTTTACAGGTATCAGTAAATTTATCAAACCACTCTTTTTTTCCAGTGGTTAATCCTAAAGTGTCATTGGAGGCATAACTAATTACAAATACACCCATGCGCATACCTAATTTCGCCAAAGTGTCTCCAATTTTTTGTTGTTGTTCTGCCGGTCTACCCATCATTCCATTGTCTTCAATGGATCTAAATCCTTGGCTATAGCCAAATTTTATTTGTTCAATAAAATCAGCACCTGCCAAATTTTTAAAGGTGCCATCATGAAATCCATAATCGCATTTAAAGGGCTTTGCATCTTCTTGGACTATTTTTTTTTCTATTGGGGTAAGTTGATTGGCAAAAGGAATAAATGCACCTGCACCAAATAAACTTTGTTTCATAAATTTTCTGCGTTCCATAATATTCAGCAATTTAAAATTATAAATAAACTTAAATGTACTAATTATTTAGTAACAGTAATCAATATCAATAAAATTGTTAGGAGTTTAATTTAAACAGCTTTACTCATTCACTTATTGTCCCGATCCGGTAATTTTTTTAATAGAAAACCTATTGTTCAGCTAAGCAGTTTTGATCTTTTGATGCGGCACAAAAATTTTAGACTCCCTAACATTTACTGAATAGAAAGAACCTAAACATCTTTTAAGGATTTTGTCCTAATTGCTTCCTATGGCGTAATGATGGCGTAATGGAAAATAAAAAAGAGTCTCTACTCTATAAAACCCTTTTACTATAAAGAGGCAACTACGATAAATTATTGTGTTGATGTTTGAGTCATATTGCAGAAAGTCAACTAATCATTTTGCCTTTATCGGTATCCAAATTTCTTCTTCTGATGAGGGGTCATTGTTTTTGTATTTTTCACCTAAAATTTCAAAATGGGCCCTATCGGCTAATCGGTAGTCTGAATTAGGCAACCACTCGCTAAAGATGTATTGGAAAAAGGCGGAGGCACCTGAACTCATTCCTTTATAATTGAAAACAGCATAAAGTCCACCTGATAAAATATAGGTTTCCATATCGGCTGGTACATTAATAAAATCTGCCACTTCTACTGTAGCCCATCTTTCAAATTCATTCGTTGGTTGGAAGTCTATAAAATGCGAAGGCTTATATACAACCAATGAAATCAAATCGTTGGTCAGCGGAATTATTTCCTTTCTTCTAGGCATAAAGCTACCCCAAAGTTCACCTATTTTGTAATTTGCATAACTCATTACCATCCGTTTACCCACTAATTTCTTTTCTGCAATTGTTTCTATTCTTGGTGTCATTATTTAATGTAGTATCATAAATTAGCAATATTAGACTTTATAAGTTTTAATGAGCATAAAAAGGTTTTTGGAAAAGTAAGCATATACTTGGATGACCGGTTGGTATTTAATATGATGGGGTCATTCGATAATTTTGTAGGTTGCCTAACCAGCTGTCTCTTTTATACCAGTGTTTTCTTTGAAATTGTAA
This sequence comes from Chitinophagaceae bacterium, assembly GCA_947380605.1. Lineage (GTDB taxonomy): Bacteria > Bacteroidota > Bacteroidia > Chitinophagales > Chitinophagaceae > Ferruginibacter. The sequence continues at coordinate 3,755 of CANCRO010000093.1, read as the reverse complement.
CCCTTTTACTCCGACTAGCCATCATCAACTGAGCACTAATTTTTTCTCTTTCAGAGAATAGTATAAATTAGTAGCTGCCCATTTGATAAAAATAATTTTAAATCAAATGGGTAAGTTGAATTACGTTACACACCTAAACTCCATCCCTTTCTGTATTCTCTTTTTACAAATTGGTTAACTACATCATAATTTGTTATTCGCATATTGTCATTATCCCATATCAGTTTCTTATTAGCGCCGGGGTAATTATAGCTTTGATCAAGCGGATCAGGCGATTTTCCTGGGCGAGGAATATCTGCTCCTCTGATAGCAAGATTTGCCATTAATATAGCTTCTGTCAAAGGACCTGATTTATCAAAAGAAGCACTCATCTCCATTTTACCATAACCGGCAATTGCGCCTTCTACCCATTGAGCATAGTGGCCATCCATACCACCCGGTACACGTTGAATAGTTTGTTTAATTTTTACTTCCTGATTTTTAGATAATGGCAAAAGGCGAGCGTTCTGTGCCATTTCACTAGCCATCATTTTTCCTTTCGTTCCTATAAATAATACCCCACTCATTCCATCTCCAAATAATTCGTCGTTACCTAACTCAACCGGACGTTCTGGTCTAATTCCTCCATCCATCCAATGCATGGTGATATCACCTTTTGTTTTATTTGTTTTAGGGAAAGTCAATGTTGCATGCGCTGAAGGAGGGCAACTATCCGGAAAATAAGAACGTTTACCCCATTCCAAAAATACACTGCCTACGGTTGCTTGAACATCTTTTGCATATTTCAAATTCAGAATATTAAAAGGTGCTTCCATTAAGTGACAGCCTAAATCTCCCAATGCCCCTGTACCATAATCCCACCATCCACGCCAAGCTTGCGGAATCAATTTATCGACATAGTCTTTATATGGTGCAGTTCCTAACCACAGATCCCAGTCGAGCCCATTGGGAACTGGCGGTTTAGCTGAAGGCCATGCAATTCCTTGTGGCCAGATTGGCCGGTTAGTCCAAATTTGTACCGTATGTACATCGCCCAGAAGACCGGCTTCAAACCATTCTTTCATCTGCCTTACACCATCTCCCGAAGCCCCTTGGTTTCCCATTTGCGTGACTACTTTATAACGAGCAGCCGCTTCAGTTAATTTACGCGCCTCATAAATATCATGTGCCATTGGTTTTTGGATCCACACATGTTTCCCCAATTGCATAGCTGCCATTCCAACAATGGCATGAGTATGATCTGGGGTGGATACCGATACAGCATCAAAGTTTTTTGATTCTTTATCAAACAACTCTCTCCAATCTTTATACATTTTAGCTTTTGGAAATTGCTTTACTGTTCCTGCGCACCTACGATCATCCACATCACAAAGAAATCCGATATCTGCCTTTCCACTTTTATAAAACCGATTAATATCATCGTTCCCTTTACCACCTGCGCCCACACCTGCAATGATCAAGCGATCACTGGGTGCTTTATAGCCAATGCCTCCCAATACATGACGGGGCACTATCATAAAGCTGGCAGCTGCAACAGCAGAATTCTTTACAAAATTTCTTCTTGAGCTATTTGCCTTTTTGTGATTTGCTGATTTGTTGTTCATTGTAAATTTATTTTTAAATAAATGAATGGCGCCGCTTTTAAAAAGCTTGGTTTAATTTGAAGCAACCCTTTTTGTATAATATAAAGTTATAAGAAATATAATGACGATCCATTTTGAAGTTTTCCACCGCTTCATCCCTGATTACACTAAAAAATCAAAACCTAGCAACAACCCGGAAGGGGCACAAAAAACCACCTTCATTTTAATGTAAGTGGTTGCCTTGCTAGGTGACATTATTTGCAGTTGCAAGATTTTTAGCAGCTACCCATTCCGGCATCGCAGTGAACGCGATGGTGATGAATAAACTATGGTAGCGTATTGTATATAGCTTAATGATAACGCTATAGTGTAATTAAATAAAATTATTTGTTGAACCCCTTGTGATTCATGAATTCCCACATGCGATCCATCCAGGTATAACTACCTGTTCCTGGGGCCGCCTTCTGCTGAAAGCAGTGCCCACGTCCGACAAGTGTGTGGAGGTCAGACTGAATTCCCATCCGACGAAGCTGCTCCCAGCATTTCACCGAATTCATCGCTGCCCAACCGTCGGCATCGCCGTGGATGAACAGCATCGGACAGGTCGCCAGGTCAAAGGAGAACTCTTTTACGGGTCGCGCTTCATCCTCGTTGCCACCCTTCGCATTCGGGATATCCGCTCCGTCTGTGAGTGCATATGCGGGATAGATCGCGACCGCCCACTGCACGTTGCAGGCAAGCTTGTCGAGGTCGTCGATAGGCCCATAAGAACGGCGTTTCGAGCTGGTGGCGCCCATTAGCGTCAGGTGCCCGCCTGCCGAGGAACCCATGATGCCGATACGGTCCGGATCAAGCCCCTTTGCAGCAGCCTCACTGCGAACGATGCGAATTGCGCGCTGAAGGTCTTGCCACGCCGTAGTATGCTTGGCGAGCCCGCCCAGCGGCCTCGGCGTGCGGTATTTAATCGTCACTACCGTCATTCCCTTTTCGTTCAAGTAACGCCGAGCCGGCGCTACTTCGAATCCATCCGGGTCGTTACCCGTGTAGCTACCGCCCGAGTAGATGATCTGGATTGCCTTTGTTTTGAGTTCCTTCGGTAGGTGCCACTCAAGATAAGGCAGGATCTGGTTTGTCTGCGCATCTGGCATTTTGCCTTCCGGCCAAACAGGCTGCTTATGATATTCACCGCGGGCATCATTGTTCGGATAACGGGTCATCAGGTCCACTTCCTCCCCGAGGCGTCCGTCAAAATTCATCTGGTGAAAGTACTCGGCAATCCGGTCTAGCCAATGATCATAGGCGGTACCGTTTTCGCCTTTGCTCCAATCACCCATGAAACCATGAGGGCGGTCCGCGAAGAGGTGGATCTCTGCGGGGATTTTCATCTTGCGAAGCTGGCGGTAAATCTGCGTGGAGCCATTCGGTGAGTAGACGTCGGTTCCTCCGTGGAAGAGCGCCATCGGACAGGTCTTAGCGTCGAACTTGAATACGTCCGAAAGCTTGACGTCGATTGCGTCGCCTTCGCGCGTGTTGGGACCAACGAGACCGTCGGTGAGCGCATAGGCAGTGTAGACTGGCACCGCCCAATTGAGGTGGCACGGAATCTGGTCGAGCGCGTCGACAGGTGCGTACGCAGGCGTAAGCGCGCTCGTCGCGAGCAAGACTGTCAGGTGCGAGCCTGCGGAGAACCCGAACGCGCCGATCTTCTCCGGGTCAAATCCGCGCTTCTTCGCATCGTTGCGCATGAGGCGGACAGCGCGCTGCCCATCCTCCCAAGCGCTCTGGTAGATCGGTAACCCTAGCGGACGCGGCGTTCGGTAGATGAGTCTTGCGCAGACAAATCCAAGCTCGGTGAACTTTTTTGCGGCCAAATCAATCCACGCCTCATCGCCGCAACCCTGGTAACCACCGCCGGGAATTAACAACATACAGCCGCCGTTTTTCGCTGCCGGTGGCTCGTACCAGTCAAGATACGCCATCGCATGTTGCCCAGCCTTAAATCCCGGCACCTTCGCCTCTTTTGTGGTTGCCGCAATCTGCTGGGTCTGGTAATCCGGCATCTTGTCTGCAGGCCACAGCCCGACCCGATCCCCGGCATAAGTCAAAACGGCGGCCAATAACCAATAACTAAGCACCAATGTTTTTTTTATCATATCGCTTTACTTTTATTTA
>CANCRO010000092.1 GCA_947380605.1 Chitinophagaceae bacterium | reverse complement strand
TCTGGCTACTTCAATAAATTATTACAAAAATATATGAAGAACACTTCTGTCTACCTAGATCTTAACACCGGACTTGGATTAGAAAGTAATGTTCAAAAATTACAAGCTGCTGCTAAAACTGGTTTAGTTTTTACGCTACTCAATGGAAGGGTGATTATTTCTGCAGGATTTAATCTCGATTATAACAATCCATATGTTATGAATATGAGTAAGAATAATAATCTCCTAGTAACCCCCGATATCACTGCAGAATGGCTATTGTCAAAAGATGGAAGCGTTAGATTAGTTGGTTTTAACAGAACTAATTTCGATTTAATTAGCCAACGCACTAGAACGGGTACCAGCTTATCTTATCGAAAAGATTTTGATAACCTCAAGTCTTCCTATGATGCGGAAGAGGAAAAGAAAAAAATACAACCGATTAAAAAAGAAGAATAGATTGAGTTGTTAAAGACTCGATTTCGGGAATTTTATCAATCAGCCTGCATCGATAAATTCTAGAAATAATTATTGGTCGCCTAAAATTTTATGCCCCATTTTATCCCGCTTAGTAGTAAGGTATTTTTCATTGTGTTCATTGGGGGCAATTTCTATGGCTACTGTTTCCACTACTTCTAAACCGTATCCTAAAAGACCAGCGCGCTTGCGTGGATTATTACTCATCAATTTCATTTTACTAATTCCGAGGTGACGAATAATTTGAGCCCCTACACCGTAATCTCTTTCATCCATTCCAAATCCAAGCTCAATATTAGCTTCTACGGTATCCATTCCTTGCTCCTGTAGTTTGTACGCTTTCAATTTGTTTAACAACCCAATACCTCGCCCCTCTTGATTCATATATAATACTAATCCTTTACCTTCAGCCTCTAACATGGTTAAGGCCTCATGTAATTGATCACCACAATCGCAACGCAATGAACCTAAAATATCACCCGTCATACAACTACTATGCACTCTTACTAAAATGGGCTCATCTTTTTTCCAATCTCCTTTTTTTATTGCCAAGTGAATTTCACCGGTATTAATTTGTTGAAAAGCGATTAATTCAAAATTGCCATATTTAGTAGGCATGTTCACCCGCTCTGCTTCTTTAATTAGTGTTTCCTTAGAAAGTCGATACGCAATCAGATCTTTAATGCTGATTAATTTTAAGTCGAACTTTTTAGCAATCTCCATTAACTGAGGAAGTCTTGCCATGCTTCCATCCTCATTCATAATTTCTACTAATACACCTGCTGGTTCAAAACCTGCTAATACGGATAAATCAGTGGTCGCTTCGGTATGACCAGATCTTCTCAACACGCCACCTTTCTTTGCCCTTAGTGGAAAAATATGACCTGGACGACCAAGATCTGATGCCTTGGTAGCAGGATCTACTAATGCCTGAACTGTCTTAGCACGATCATGAGCAGAAATTCCTGTGGTACAACCTTGTCCTAATAAATCAATACTTACTGTAAAGGGAGTAGCATGCAAAGAAGTATTATCAGGCACCATTGCTGGTAGGTTGAGTGCATCGCACCTTTCTTCAGAGAGGGGCGCACAAATAAGACCGCGGCCATAGGTACTCATAAAATTTATAATTTCAGGAGTAACATTTTCTGCTGCTGTAATAAAATCACCTTCATTCTCTCTATCCTCATCATCAACCACAATTACCAGTTGACCTTTTTTTATAGCCTCAATCGCCGACTCAATACTATCTAACATCATTTTTCAATTTAAAGTGCAAAGTTAACAAGGTTTACCCTTTTTTGTGCTGGTTTATTAGTTGAAAAAACGGATTCTTTAGTATTAAAATAATTTCAATCTATAAAAACCTCGCATTCAGGTCAAATTGGATTGAAAGGGTAACGAAATTTCATCCATTTTTCCCTCCTATCTAAGCCCAAAAGCAATTGCTTTTAAGCCATCACCCATAGCGCTTAATAAGTATCTTTGGAAAATTGAATGAATGAGTAGAATCCAATACCAATTGATCAACGTCAACAAAAATAATTATTGATTGTTCAATTATCCATTTTCAACAACCTAAGCTATGGCTAATATTTCGTTTAAAAGTTTTACAGTGGGGGTAGAGGAAGAATACATGGTAATAGACCCTATTACTAGGGAACTGAAAAGTCATGAGCAACGTATTGTACAAGAAGGTCATAAAATTAGCAAAGACAAAGTAAAAGCAGAGATGCACCAGGCGGTGGTGGAAGTGGGAACCGATATTTGTAAAGATGTAGAGGAGGCTTTTATTGATGTATCAACGTTACGACAAACGATCAGTGGAATTGCGGATAGTTTAGGTTATAAAATTGGTGCATCTGGCACCCATCCTTTCAGTCATTGGGAAAGTCAATTGATTACTGATCATGCACGGTACAATGAAATGGTCAATGAATTTCAAGAAGCCGCTCGTAGCAATTTAATCTTTGGTCTTCATGTGCATGTAGGAATGGAAAATAGAGAGATGGCGATACATATAGCCAATTCGGCGCGTTATTTTTTACCTCATGTGTATGCTCTCAGTACCAACTCTCCTTTTTGGGAAGGTCGACTTACAGGATACAAATCATATCGCACCAAAATATTTGATAAATTTCCTAGAACCGGCATACCCGATCATTTTGAAAATATACAGGCTTACGAAAACTATATTGCACTTTTGGTAAAAACCAATTGCATTGACAATGCAAAAAAAATATGGTGGGATATAAGAGTTCATCCTACATTCAACACGGTAGAATTTAGAATTTGTGATATCCCCCTCACTGTTCATGAAACCATTGCTATCACTGCTCTTTTTCAAGCTATCTGTGCAAAACTGTATCAATTAAGGAGTCAGAATTTAAACTTCATGATGTACTCACGGGCACTATTAAACGAAAATAAGTGGCGGGCTAGTAGGTATGGAATAGATGGCACACTGATTGATTTCGGAAAAGAAAAAGAAGTAAACACCAGAATACTCATTGATGAATTACTAAACTTTGTAGATGACGTTATCCCTCATTTAGGAAGTCAACATGCCATCAATTATGTTCATAAAATATTAGCAAAAGGAACGGGAGCAGATCAACAATTAAAAGTTTACCAAGACACTAATAATTTGGTAGCGGTAGTAGATTTTATTCAGCAAAAATTTCTCGAAGGAATTTGATACTGAGCAATCACTTTAGTTGGATTAGATAATCGACTTCTGTTTTTATTTAGGTTAGGATATTAAAATTGATAACATGAATTCAATTCAACGGCAGCCCTTTCGAATTGCCGTTTTAGATTTATATGACGGAGTAACTAACCAGGGTATGCGTGGTATTAGAGAAACGCTTCAACGGTTTTTCAAAAATCAACCAACCGGCATTAGCTGGGATGAATTTAACGTTCGACAAAAAAATGAAATCCCTGATTTATCCTACGATATTTATATATCTAGTGGCGGCCCAGGAAGTCCACTCGAAGTAGAAGGAGTTAATTGGGAAGTTGGTTATTTTAATTGGATTCAACAAGTTGAACAATGGAATAAAGAAGAAAAAAATACTCGAAAAAAACATATTTTTTTTATTTGCCATTCCTTTCAATTAGCCTGTAGATATTTTAAAATTGGTAAGCTATGTAAAAGGAAAAGTACCGCCTTTGGTATTTTCCCTGTCCATTTACTTAGCGATGGAAAAGCTGAACCCGTATTCAATGAAATGCAAGATCCTTTTTACGCAGTGGATAGCAGAGACTATCAGTTAATAGAACCCCATCACCAACAAATTGAATCCATCGGAGCCTGCATATTAGCGATAGAAAAAGAAAGACCTCAAGTTTTATTAGAAAGAGCCATCATGGCGGTAAGATTTAATGAGTATATGATTGGGACACAGTTTCACCCCGAAGCAGATGCTCCTGGTATGCGCCTTTACCTACAAACGGATGAGAAAAAGAAAACGGTCATTGAAAATTATGGATTTGAAAAATGGGAACAAATGATCAACCACTTAAATGATCCAGATAAAATTTTATTTACCTATTCGCATATTCTTCCTAATTTTTTATCGATTGCTACCCAACAAATTAAATAAATTAATATTACCTACATAGATTCAATAGTTGGGGGGATAATGTTTAATTTTAGTAAGACATTCTTTGTCGAAATTAAAAGATCGTATCAAAAATGCAGCAAGAATTACGCAATCAATTTAACAAGTCCTTTACAGAAGAAAAATTTGAAGCCTACAAAAGTCAAATTGAAGCACTGTCTCCGGGTAACCTAGATTTCACAATTGCGGAAACACCTATTTTTATTTCAAAGGAATTCACCAATCAGCTGCTAGCAACTTGCGAGCACATTATAGATGCTATCGTAAGCCCTTCATTTGATACACAAACACAAAGAGCCATACCAAACAATGCAAACATTGCCAATGAAAAAGAATATCCTGATTTTTTAGTTTTTGATTTTGGTATCTGCGAAAATGAACAGAAGGAAATTGAACCGCAGTTAATTGAAATGCAGGGCTTCCCTTCTTTATTTGCGTTTCAGGCATTACACAGTGCCATTACGTTTAACTATGCCCATGTACCCGCTAACTATAGCAGCTATCTCAATGGTTATACCCAAGAATCTTATCTTCAATTATTAAAGGAGATTGTGCTAGGTGATCTAGACCCTTCTCATGTGATATTATTAGATCTATTTCCAGCGCAACAAAAAACAAGGATTGACTTTTATTGTACAGAATCAATACTCGGAATAAAAACAATCTGTTTCACCCAGCTCATTGGAGAAGGAAATAAATTATTTTATGAATTAGATGGAAAGAAAATAGCGATCAAAAGAATTTTTAATCGCTTAATTTTTGATGAGCTTTGTCAACACAAAGACTTGCCAAAAACGATTGACCTATTGCATCCTTGGGAAGTGGAGTGGCTCCCTCACCCTAACTGGTTTTACCGCGTTAGTAAGTTTACGCTACCCTTGTTGAGACATCCTTTTATTCCCAGAACCTACTATCTTAATGAGCTAAAGGAAATTCCAGCAGACCTAAATAATTATGTATTGAAACCCCTTTTTTCTTTTGCAGGAATGGGCGTTTTAATAGAGGTCACTATTGATGATATAATGAATATTAAAGACCCTGAAAATTGGATTCTGCAAAGAAAAGTAAACTATGCGTCGATAATAAAAACACCTGATGAACCTGCCAAAGCAGAAATTCGTTTATTTTATTTTTGGAAAAAAGGATGGAGTAGACCAGAAGCGGTCTTTAACTTAGCAAGACTTAGCAAGGGAAAAATGATTGGCACTCGCTACAATAAAAATAAGCAATGGGTAGGTGGAACGGTAGCCTATTTTGAAAAATAACCGAGCACAAAAAACCCCCATTTGAATGGGGGTTGTAATTATGTTTAAGCTCTCTGTTTTGCAGGCGCTTTTTTCTTCACCTTTTTTAAAGCCGCTTCTATTGCCTTACTTAATTCTTCGTAAGTCACTTTTCCATTATAGCGCTCTCCGTTTACAAAAAAAGTAGGGACGTCTTTAACTCCTCTGTTAATACCTTCACGCATATCTCCTTGTACCTGCCAACCGTAAGTAGCATTTACTAGTTCATCCAAAAAACGTTTGTTTTGAACACCTGCTTCTCTGCTGTGCAACTTTAGACTGGTAGTACCAAGGTTACGTCGATTTGCAAATAAAATATTGTGCATTTCCCAAAACTTCCCATCCTGGGCAGTAGCCACAGCAGCTTCACCTGCTTTTAAACTGCGTTGGTGAATATTAGTCATAGGGAAATGACGAAAATTAAATCTAACCTTTCCGTCGTACTCTTCTAAAATTTGTTTCACTACTTCATTCGCTTTTGCACAAACTTCACTTTCGTATTCACCAAATTCTTCTAATGTAACCGGCGCATTGATATTTCCTACAAATACATCCCTAGGTTCAATAATCTCAACCACCTCTTTCTTAAATGCCATAATATAATTTTTTAATGTGTATGCCTATGGGTGGCAATTTTTATGATCTTGTTTCTTTATAACCATTCTAAGTCGAAATAGTTTGTCTTCGACAATAATACCCAATTGCTTAATTAAAGACCTAGAATTTCGGAAGGTAACAAATTTTAATCTTTTTCCAATACCTTTCATCAAAACTAGACTACCCTAATTATATAAATAAATGATAATCAATAAGTTACATTTCATTTAAAATTATATTTTAGGAAGCCCTTAACGATTAGCTCACTGATTTTTCTACTTTTCTATCGTTAGGGATTTCATTTCTAAATACCACATTCCCATCAAATACATCCACTAACACTGGAATTGACTTGTCGATATCTCCGGCCAAAATCCTTTTACTAAGCTGATTGATGATTTCTTTTTGAATCAACCGCTTCAATGGCCTTGCACCCATTTGTGGATCATAACCATTTTCTGATAGAAAGTCTAACACATATTCACTGAACTGCAACTGAATTCCTGTTTGAGCGACCAATTTTTTTAAATCCTGTAACTGGATATCAATAATTCCCTTTATTTCTTTTTTCATTAAAGGTTGAAACATAATAACCTCATCAATGCGATTCAAAAATTCGGGACGAATGGTTTGGCGTAATAATACCATCACTTCAGCCTTGGTACTTTCCACTACTTCTTCCTTATTATGCTCAGTGACTTTTTCAAAATTTTCCTGAATAATATGACTCCCCATATTACTCGTCATAATGACAATCGTATTTTTAAAATTTACTACCCTTCCTTTATTATCAGTCAATCGTCCATCATCGAGTACTTGTAATAATACATTGAATACATCGGGATGCGCTTTTTCAATTTCATCTAATAATACTACGCTATAAGGTTTGCGTCTAACCGCTTCCGTTAGTTGCCCACCTTCATCATAGCCCACATATCCTGGAGGTGCTCCTACCAATCTACTTACTGAATGTTTTTCTTGATATTCACTCATGTCTATTCGAGTCATCATGGAGTCGTCATCAAATAGATAATCTGCTAAAGCCTTGGCTAGCTCTGTTTTTCCAACACCCGTGGTTCCTAGAAATATAAAAGAACCAATCGGTTTTTTAGGATCTTGCAAACCTGCTCTACTTCTTCTGATCGCATCACTCACCGCCTCAATCGCTTCATTTTGACCCACTACTCTTTTGTGCAATTCATCTTCTAGCAACAATAATTTTTCTCTTTCACTCTGTAACATTTTCATTACAGGAATACCTGTTGCCTTAGCTACATTCGCTGCAATATCTTCAGCATCCACCTCTTCTTTTAATAATCTTTTTTCACTGATATCATCTAGCAATTGAGTTTGATCTTCAATAATTTTTTCTTGAAGCTGTACTTTACCATATCTAATTTCTGCTACCTTTCCATAGTCGCCTTCTCGCTCTGCTCTTTCTGCAGCAGTTTTTAAATTCTCTATTTCAGATTTAGCAGTCTGTATTTTTTCAACTACTTCTTTTTCCTGTTTCCATTTAGCTTTAAAAGTATCTCTTTGTACAGAAAGGTTAGATATCTCTGTATTGAGTTCCTTTAATTTAACCTCATCACTTTCTCTTTTAATAGCCTCTCTTTCAATTTCAAGCTGCCTAATTTGTCTTTCTAATTTATCCAATTCTTCTGGCATAGAATTCATTTCTAAGCGAAGTTTGGCCGCACTCTCATCAATTAAATCGATGGCCTTATCTGGTAAAAAACGATCGGTGATATAACGGTGAGATAATTCTACGGCAGCAATGATGGCTTCATCTTTTATTCTTACATGATGGTAGGATTCATACCGATCTTTTAATCCTCGAAGAATAGAAACTGCATCTTCCACAGTTGGCTCATCGATGACTACTTTTTGAAATCTTCTTTCGAGTGCTTTATCTTTTTCAAAAAACTTCTGGTATTCACTTAAGGTAGTTGCACCAATGGCTCTCAACTCACCTCTAGCTAAAGCAGGCTTTAAAATATTTGCCGCATCCATTGCTCCATCTCCACCACCTGCACCCACGAGGGTATGTATTTCATCAATAAATAAAATGATTTCTCCCTCGCTCGTACTCACTTCCTTGACAACCGATTTTAGTCGCTCTTCAAACTCACCTTTGTACTTAGCTCCGGCAATGAGTTGCCCCATATCCAAAGCAAAAATTATTTTTGATTTTAAATTATCTGGCACATCACCATTGACAATGCGCATGGCCAAACCCTCTGCAATAGCGGTTTTACCTACACCAGGCTCTCCTACTAAAATTGGATTGTTTTTACTCCTACGGGATAAAATATGTAAGGTTCTTCTAATCTCTTCATCTCTTCCAATTACAGGATCCAACTTTCCATTTCTCGCCATCTCAATTAAATTCTTGGCGTATTTATTTAGCGCATTAAATTGCGTTTCCTGTGTTTGCGAAGAAATAGTAGACCCTTTTCTAAGATCTTTAATTGCCGCTATCAATCCTTTTTCAGTAAGACCGGCATCTTTTAAAAGTTTAGCACTATTATCACTACCCTGTAAAATAGCTAATAATAAATATTCAACACTTACAAACTCATCACCAAATGTTTTTAAAGCAGACCCAGCGCGAAGAATCACACTGTTCATATCTCTGCTGACGGATTGAGCAGGATCAGCGCTTTGCACTTTGGGTAATTTTTTAATACTCTCTTCTATCTTACTTGCCACAAAAGCAACATTCACATTATTTTTCTTCAGCAAATATTCGATGGGAGAATCTTCATTGGTCAACAATGCTTTTAATAGATGTTCTGTTTCAATATTCGGATTTTGACTATTGAAAGCTTCCTGTTGCGCCTTAGAAATTGCTTCCTGCGCTTTGATGGTGAAATTATTTAAATTCATATACACACAATTTAATATTTGAAAAACCTATCTCAATGTACACCAGATCAATGCTAAAAACAATGCTCATGAATGGATTCACTAAAATAGAAATACCTTTAATTTTCATTAGTAAAGAGCAATTTTTTGACCAAATTGAAATATAGGAAATTATGACACTTAAAACTAATTTTATCTGCCGTAAATTCAGTCTAGCAGAAGGTTTTATGCTAGTTTGTCTATTTTTAATGGTAGATATAAATATACTTTAATTAAGAGATTGGTACTTTTCAAATACCTCTTGTAATTTAAAGCAGTACAAAATTGCTAGATACAGTAATTTGCAGAAAGATGAATTATTAAAAAATAAGGAGTAACAAAAATTTAGTATTTACAGAATTTAATTTGATTAGAATGAAAGAGACTACTAAAACAGCACTAGCGCCCAAAAAAACATTTTACAAAAGAATTTGGAATAACGCAGTAGTGGCAACGCTCATCATGAGTATTTGTCTTGCGATAGGAGTGGTTGGCTACAAACTTACGATACCCCAATTTGATTGGTATGATAGTCTATTAAATGCCTCGATGATATTGAGTGGAATGGGACCAATAATTGATGCGAATATTGTACTAACCAAGCAAGCAAAAGTATTTGCTTCTGTGTATGCTTTGTTTAGCGGCGTTGCATTTATCAGTACCATTGGAATTTTAATTGCTCCTTTGGCGCATCGATTTTTTCACCAATTACATTTGGAAGATCAAGACCAATGAATAGTATTGAAAAAAATACGCAGCTTATAAAAGAGCTAGCAAACCAGTTAGGTTTTGATCATTGTGGAATTGCCCAATCTGTCTTTCTAGATGAAGATGCTAGAAGGCTAGAAAGCTGGCTCAATAAGGGTATGCACGGCTCCATGCAATACATGGAAAATCATTTCGACCTGCGAATAGATCCTTCAAAATTAGTGCCTGGTGCTAAGTCGGTGATTACACTTTTGCTAAATTATTTTCCATCGCAGCAACAAAAACCAGGGGCTCCTAAAATTGCGACTTATGCCTACGGAAATGATTACCATGAAGTGATTAGGGAAAAATTAAACATATTTTTAGCGCAATTAAAACAAAATATTGGCGAAGTAGTAGGAAGAGGATTTGTAGATAGTGCCCCAGTATTAGAAAGAACTTGGGCGCAAAGAACTGGACTCGGATGGATAGGGAAAAATGGAAATTTAATCAATAAACAAGGAGGCAGTTTTTTTTTCATTGCTACGCTTATCATCGACTTAGATTTAATTTACGATGACCCTTATGCAAAAGACTATTGTGGTAGTTGTACTAAATGCATAGACAGTTGTCCAACCGATGCGATACTACCCAATAAGGTGGTAGATGGCAGTAAGTGTATATCGTATTTTACGATAGAGCTAAAAGATGCGCTCATTCCAGATTCCATACAATCAAAATTTGACGATTGGATATTTGGTTGTGATGTTTGTCAAACGGTCTGTCCCTGGAATCGATTTTCATCTCCCACCACAGAAATTAAATTTAGTCCCCT
>CANCRO010000091.1 GCA_947380605.1 Chitinophagaceae bacterium | reverse complement strand
GTAAATTAAAAGATTTTATGAATGAGTATAATAAGAATAAAAAGTTTACGATGATATTTACTACTGGAACAGGTCTTGACTATTTTCTTTATAAGGATGTTTCTTTAGATATTACCGCTGAAATTGTAAAAGGTCTTAACGAAAAAATGAAATAGGCAGGCTATTTAACTTTCAATCAATTGATTTATCTTCAATCCCGTTTTATAACGGGTTTTTTTATAAACCCAACTTACTCATCACCAAATTTTTTAAAAATGTCTACTTCAACGAATCAAGATTCTTCTTTTAAGCCAACACTGGGTTTGTTTGATGCTACAATGATTGTTGCAGGCTCTATGATTGGTTCTGGAATTTTCATAGTTAGTGCTGATATGCTAAAGGATATGGGTAGTGCAGGCTGGTTACTAGCTGCCTGGGTTATTACAGGATTTATGACCCTTACCGCCGCTTTAAGTTACGGAGAGTTGAGTGCGATGTATCCAAAAGCAGGGGGACAATACGTTTATTTAAAGGCTGCTTACAATCCATTTATCGGATTTTTATATGGCTGGAGTTTTTTTGCAGTGATACAAACAGGCACTATTGCAGCTGTTGCGGTAGCTTTTGCAAAATTTGCTGGTTATTTTTTCCCTGCATTAGCTTGGGAAGAAGTAAATACTTTTAATCTACTAGGACTCAAAATTCATTATGCTCAATTGGTGGCAATTGTAGTAATTATTTGTCTGACTTTTATTAATACTCGAGGTATTGAGTCTGGCAAATGGATTCAAACTTTTTTCACTTCAGCCAAATTGTTATCTCTTTTTGGATTAATTATAGCAGGTTTTATTGCGTTTAACTGGCAGATTTGGAGTGCTAACTGGCAAAACCCTTGGGTGATGCAGCATCTTACTAATACAGGTGGTACTATTCAATTTGAACCGCTATTAATGGGTGCTGCATTAGGGGCAATGGCTAGTGCAATGGTGGGAAGCATATTCAGTAGTGATGCTTGGAACAATGTAACCTTTATTGCCGGTGAGATAAAAAATCCTCAAAAAAATATTGGTCTTAGTTTATTTTTAGGAACCTTGATTGTAACAGTGATTTATTTGTTGATGAATGTAGTGTATCTCGCTACAGTTCCATTGCATGAACTGGCCTTTGCAAAAGATAATCGAGTTGCCCTCAGTGCATCCGAAGCTATTTTTGGAAGTAGTGGTACCATTATCATTGCAGTGATGATAATGATAGCAACTTTTGGCTGTAACAATGGATTGATACTAGCAGGTGCGAGGGTATATTATACGATGGCTAAAGATCAATTGTTTTTTAAGAAAGCTGGCACCTTAAATAAAAATATTGTTCCTGAATGGGCCCTTTGGATTCAATGTGTGATGGCTTGCATACTTTGCCTCAGTGGGAGGTATGGTGATTTGTTGGATATGGTTTCTTTTATAGTGGTAATATTTTATGTACTCACCATTGCTGGGATTTTTATTTTACGCAAAAAGTATCCAACTGCAGATAGACCCTATAAGGCATTTGGATATCCTGTTTTACCAATTATTTATATGTTAATGGGGCTTAGCTTTTGTATATTATTGATTATTTATAAACCACAATTTACTTGGCCAGGCTTAATCATAACGCTGTTGGGTATTCCTTTGTATTATCTTGCGGTTCGAAATAAAAATTCAACTTCTTAATATTTTTTTTGATGGTTAGTAAAATTTGTAATGATATTTTCGATCAATGTATTCATGATTATCATTTAACAGATAATGTGGATGCAACCATTCGTAATCCATTTTCTGAAAATGGATTAGATCATTTATTGTATGCTAAAAATTGGGTGGATACTGTCCAGTGGCATTTGGAAGATATTGTACGTAATCCAACCATCGATGCTGTGGAGGGTTTGTTATTGAAAAGAAGAATTGATGCTTCTAATCAAGTGAGGACAGATATGGTTGAGTATATTGATAGTTATTTTTTGCAGCAATATAAAAATATTCATCCTAAAGCATCTGCATCAGTCAATACAGAAAGTCCTGCTTGGGCGATTGATCGGTTATCAATTTTGGCCTTAAAGATTTATCATATGACCGTGGAAGTAAATCGCCAAGATGCTGCTGAAGAACATGTGGCTTCTTGTTCAAAAAAATTGGAGGTACTCTTAGAACAGCGGGTTGATTTATCTCAGTCAATTGATGAGTTGCTAAGTGATATAGCAAAAGGTGATAAATACATGAAAGTGTATAAGCAAATGAAAATGTATAATGACCCCGGTCTTAATCCAGTGTTATATCAACAACAAAATAAAAATGTATAAATCGATTTTTATCGTTGTAGCATAGAATAAATAAGTATCATTCAGTGGCTACTTTAATTAATTATTCATTATGTCATTTAATTATTAAAATCCATCTTGCAAAATCCCAAGCACATATTGGTTATTCGTTTTTCATCCATGGGCGATGTAGCAATGACGGTGCCTGTTTTAAAGAATGTGCTCGATCAAAATCCTACTGTAAAGATTACCGTAGTGTCTAATGCCTTTTTTGAACCTTTGTTTTCAGGATTGGAAAGATGTCATTTCCATCCTGCATATTTAAAGGAAAGACATAAGGGTTTGAGGGGTATGTTTCGTTTATTTAAAGAGCTTTCCAATCTCTCCCAATATGATGCGGTTATTGATTTACACAGTGTGCTACGTTCTCATTTATTGTCATTTTTTTTTAAAATGAGTGGGGTGGCTATTGCTACATTAGATAAGGGTAGGGGTGAGAAAAAAGCCCTTACTCAACCAAAGCAGAAAGTTTTTGTTCCACTTACGTCTATGCATGAACGTTATGCTTCGGTATTTAGAAAAATTGGTCTATCAGTTGAGTTAAATAATGAGCAATCGATTTATTTTAAACAGGAGATTCCTATTGCGTTGAAGGCAGTATTTTCATCAGGGAAAAAAATAATTGGAGTAGCACCTTTTGCTCAATTTAAAGAGAAGATGTACCCGATTGAAAAAATGAAAATAGTAGTGAGTCAATTGACCGCTGCAAATTATACCGTTTTATTATTGGGTGGAGGCAAACAAGAATCGGAAGTTTTAGACCAATGGGAAAAAGATATTTTTTCAGCATTCAATATTTCTGGTAAGTACTCTTTTAAAGAAGAACTTTCTATTATTAGTAATTTGGATCGAATGGTTAGTATGGATTCAGCGAATATGCATCTTGCCTCCTTATTTAAGGTGCCTGTAGTTAGTATCTGGGGAGCTACTCATCCTTATGCTGGATTTAATGGATGGGGTCAGTCAAACGAAAATATAGTGCAACTAGCGCTTGCTTGTAGACCCTGTTCGGTTTTTGGAAATAAGCCTTGCTATCGGGGAGATCATGCTTGTATGCAGGGTATCTCTGAAGAAATGATTTTTCAAAAGATAGTGCTAGGACTCAATCAATAGAATGATTTTTATTCTAAATGGAATATTGTTTTTCTAGTTTCTAACTTGGCCACTACCTCTTACTATCCATTTGTAACTACATAATTCTTTCAATGCCATTGGACCTCTTGCATGGAGTTTTTGGGTACTGATTCCTATTTCAGCTCCTAAACCAAATTGAGCGCCATCGGTAAAAGCAGAGGATACATTGGAATAAACTACTGCTGCATCTACTTGCTGAAGGAATTGTTCAATGTTTTGCTCATTCTCCGCTATAATAGTTTCACTGTGCTTACTACTGTTTACTGAAATATAATCGATAGCAGCTTCAATAGAGGATACCGTTTTAATTGCCAATATATAATCTAGAAATTCAGTTCCGAAATGTTTTTCATTAGCCTGCTTCAACAAATTAGCAGGATAGTTATTTTCTAAGGCTTTGTAAGCCAAATCATCTGCATAAATCAAAACATTTTTAGTAGCGAGATGGCTAACTAATTTGGGTAGATTTTTTAGTTGATTGATATGAATTAGTAAACAGTCTAAAGCATTGCAAACACTTACTCTTCTAGTTTTTGAATTAAAAATAATAGCTTTTCCTTTCTCCATATCACCCGATTCATCAAAATAAGCATGAACTATTCCAGCACCTGTTTCAATAACAGGTACTTTAGATTCTTTGCGAACGAAGTCTATCAATTGTTGACTACCTCTTGGAATAATCACGTCTACATAGCCCACTGCATTAAGTAATTCAGTGGTTGCCTCTCTTGAGGCAGGTAATAGTTCAATGCAGTTTTCAGGTAAGCCATGTTGTTTTAAAACAGACTTTATGATTTTCACAATCGCTAGATTTGAATATTCAGCATCACTACCTCCTTTCAAAATACAGGCGTTCCCAGATCGAAGGCATAAAGAAAATACATCAAAAGTAACATTAGGGCGTGCTTCAAAAATAACGCCGATTACTCCAAGCGGTACAGAAACTTTATTGATTTCCATACCATTGTCCATCGTTTTTTGCTCTAATAAAATACCTACAGGGCTAGGTAATGCGGCTACTTTTTTAATTTCATTAGCAATGTCTTGCAATCTTTTGTTAGTAAGTTGAAGCCGATCATATTTAGGATCCGCTGTTGACATGTTGTCAAGATCCTTTTGATTTTCCTTTAAAATAATTTCCGCATTGCTAATAGCCGCCTCCGCTAAACTGATTAGGACAGCCTTTACCTTTTCTCCATTGATCTGGATTAGCTTTTTGCTTGCTTGCTGAACTGCTTTAAAATTATCTGTCAGGGAATCCATGTCATTCATCATTTGCTTAGTTCATTGTTTAAGAATAAGTAATCATAATGCACCAAAGCTTTCTCATTTTTTTTGCTCATTAATTCAGCTGCCTTATCTGAATTATATTGGGCTTTACCCACCCCTAATTTTTTTCCCGAATTACTAATAATTTGAATAATTTCTCCCTTTTTAAAAGACCCTTCAATTTTTGTAATTCCTACAGGCAATAAGCTGGTAGGTTTGTTGGATTGCAAAGCTTTTTGAGCCCCCTCATCAATGAACACAGCGCCCTTTACAAAACCTTCTGAGTGAGCAACCCATTTTTTAATACTTGAAATATTTTTTCTGGGTTTAAATAATGTCCCAACAGGTAATTGGTTATTTATTTGAATGAGTATATTAGCTTCTTTACCATCGGCTATTTGAACAGGAATACCCATGCTAGCCACTTTATTAGCCATGCTACATTTGGTGAGCATTCCACCTCTACCGAAATTAGATTTTTCTGAAGTAATGAAACTTTCAAATTTAGTATCTCCAAATTCAATGAAAGGAATCAATTTCGATGTGGATTTATTAGGAGCACCATCATAAATACCTTTTACATTAGAAAGTATTACCAACTTATCTGCATCCACCATACCAGAAACTAATCCAGCTAATTCATCATTATCGGTAAACATTAGTTCAGTTACTGAGATTACATCATTCTCATTTAAAATAGGGATTACATTGTTTTGAAGTAAAACAGTAATACAATTCTTCATATTGATATAATGTTCTCTATCCCTAAAGTCTTCTTTGGTTACTAATACCTGAGCACATAAGCAACCTAGTTTTGCAAATTGTTCAGCATAAAGATTAATCAATTTGATTTGACCTACAGAAGCAAATAATTGCCTCTTACTAATTTCATCTGTCTTTTTCGGCGGAGTAATTAAACTTCTTCCAGCTGCAACAGCTCCAGAGGATATTAAAATAATATCATTTCCTTCCTTGTTGAGTACACTGATTTGCCTAGTAAGCTGTTCAATGCTTTTTAAGTCAAGGCCACCTCCTTGTTGAGCTACTACATTAGAGCCTACCTTTATAACGATTCTTTTTTTTCTTTTAGGCATATGTAAAATTAAAGTTTTTAAGTCAAAAAAACTGTTCCTAATGGATTGAATGATTGGGTATTGTTTTAGAGTTGGGGTTAATGAGTGCTTTGTACAAGTTGAGTGAATGGTAGTTTAACATCAAGGATTCATTAGTTAATGCTAAATAGTTTTATTGTAGAGTTTTGAAAGCCCCCAATGGTATTTATTCTCATTACCCGAATAATTATTAATTTGCAGTAATGAAAAAATACGCAATTATAGTGGCAGGAGGTATGGGCAGTAGGATGAAGGTAAATATGCCTAAACAATTTTTGCATTTAAAAAATAAGCCGATACTTTTCTACACCTTGGATATTTTTTTAAAATCTTTTACAGATCTGCAGATAATATTGGTATTGCCTCAAGATTATATCGAGGCTGGAGAGGATATTATTAATGAATTTTTCAATAAGGATCGTATCAAAATTACAGTGGGAGGAAGTACAAGGTTTCAATCTGTGAAAAATGGACTGCAGTTAATAACAGAAGATAGTATTGTATTTGTTCACGATGGAGTGAGGTGTTTGCTTTCGGTAGATTTAATTCAACGTTGCTATCAATCAGCGGTCGAATTTGGTTCTGCAATACCTGTAATCAATTCAAAAGATAGTGTTCGTTTGGTACTTGAGCAGGGTAATGAAGCACTGGAGCGCGATAGGGTTAAACTGGTTCAAACACCTCAGACCTTTCAAAGTAAAATTTTATTGCCAGCCTTTGCAGTCGACTATCAAGATAAATTTACAGATGAAGCGACTGTAGTAGAGGCCTTTGGAATGAAAGTTCATTTGGTTGAAGGAGAGGAGCAAAATATAAAAATTACTCAGCCCATTGATTTATTATTAGCTGAAGGAATTATCAATGCTGCGAATGAAAAGTAAAATAGTACACTTTTAAAACTTGATATTCTCTTAAATATTTTGCTGAACAGTTAGTTAAATTCCTGGTGGTTGATTTTTTCTAATATTTGGTGGGCTACATCCATTGCTCTAAATCCATCTAATATGGTTACGGGCGTTTCGGTACCTTGATTGATAGCACTAACAAAGGCTTCTAATTCCATCTTAATTGCATTGCCTACTGCAACGGCGGGATTAGCTATCGCGATTGTTTTTTTACCATTATTGGTCTCTATATCGAAAGTAAAAACCTGTTTATCCTCATCGGTATTTAACTTAATGACTTCTGTTTTCTTTTCTAAAAAATCGATACCAATGTAGGCGTCTTTTTGAAATAACCTCATTTTGCGCATTTTTTTCATAGAAATGCGACTGCTGGTAAGATTGGCTACACATCCATTATCAAATTCTATTCTTACGTTGGCAATGTCGGGGGTATCACTCATTACTGCCACTCCATTGGCAGAGATATATTTCACATTACTATTTACGAGATTCAGAATAATATCAATGTCGTGTATCATCAGGTCAAGGATAACACTCACATCGGTACCACGGGGGTTAAATTGTGCTAGGCGATGCACTTCAATAAACATTGGGTTGATGCTGTAACCTTTGAGCGCTAAAAAGGCTGGATTAAACCTTTCTACATGGCCTACTTGAAATTTAATATTAGCTTCTTTTGCAAGTTTTAGTAACTCTCTTGCCTCGT
The DNA here is from genome assembly GCA_947380605.1 of Chitinophagaceae bacterium. GTDB lineage: Bacteria > Bacteroidota > Bacteroidia > Chitinophagales > Chitinophagaceae > Ferruginibacter. The sequence goes on along the minus strand of CANCRO010000091.1, from coordinate 3,227 downwards.
CCATGGTATTAGCCAGGGGTTTTTCCACAAAAACGTGTTTGCCCTTGGTGATGGCGGCCTTACTAATTTCAAAGTGTTCGGTGGTGGGGGCTACAATATCGACTAGGTCACAGGCGTCCATTAGTTGTTCGGCATTGTCGAAAGAGGGTAGTTGATATTTTTCACTTACTTCTTTTGAAATTTGCTGAGAAGGGTCAAAAAAACCAATGAGTTCTACTCCTTCAATTTCCTTCCAGTTGTTTAAATGAATCTTTCCCAAATGACCAACACCAAAGACACCAACTTTTAACATAACTGTATTGTTTAGTCAAAGATAAGTTGCTCCCTTGAAAAGGTGTTGCCTTTAAAAGGGATGTTAATAAATAGATAGGTTGGAAAACTATCCTTATTTCTAACCAAAGCGGAGGAATTCTGATCTTGAATAATGAGAAAATCGTTTATTTTGATAGGAATAGGGTGGAGTGGAAGCTTAATTGACAGCTTTTTCTGGCAATTCCTCCCAGAAGCCCATTTTTCCAAATTTTTCAATTCTTTGCTCACACCGTTTTTGAGGATCAATGCTTTTTAATTCTGCTATAACAGGCAGAAGGAATTTTTTAAGTATATCTGCCGCTTCATTATAATCCCAATGGGCACCACCAAAAGGTTCAGGAATAACTCCATCAACTAATCCAAATTGTAACATATCGTCACCGGTTAATTTTAGTTGATCGGCTGCTTTCTCCTTATTATCCCAGTTTCTCCAAAGGATACTGCTGCAGCTTTCGGGTGAAATTACTGTGTACCAGGTATTCTGCATCATAAAAACACGGTCACCTGCGCCAATGCCTAATGCACCGCCACTAGCTCCTTCACCGATGATAACGCATATAACGGGTACCTTTAGACGAAGCATTTCATAAATATTGCGCGCGATGGCTTCACCCTGACCTCTTTCTTCTGCTTCTAATCCAGGATAAGCACCTGGTGTATCAATGAGGGTAATAATTGGTTTATTGAATTTTTCAGCCAATTTCATTAGGCGAATTGCCTTACGGTAACCTTCTGGATTGGCCATTCCAAAATTTCTAATTTGTCTCATTTTGGTATTGATTCCCTTCTGCTGACCAATGATCATTACTGTTTGGCCATCCATATCGGCAAAACCACCTACCATCGCCTTATCGTCTTTGAAAGTTCTATCGCCATGCAGTTCAACAAAATTACTACACATTTTATCGATGTATTTTAGTGTGTAGGGTCTGTCAGGATGCCTGCTTAACTGTACCTTTTGCCAAGGGGTAAGATTTTGGGTGAGTTCCTTTTTAGTTTCAATAATTCTATTTTCCAATGAAGCAATAGAACCACTCATATCTGATTTGCTTTTTTCCTGAGCTACTTTTAATAGTTCAATTTGATCATAGAGATCTTTAATAGGTTTTTCGAAATCGAGGAACTGACGGTTTTTTAATTCAGGCATATTACGAGTTTACTATGGGTTATTTGACTGTGAAAGTAATAACTGTTAGGTAAAATTAAGCGGAAAGATTTTTTAATAAAAGTTTTGGGTTAAAAAAATTAAAACACCTATCTTTGCCATCCCAAAAAACAGACCTAGGATCAGTAATGGTTTTGGAATAAGTAAGGAGGGAATTTGGATCGGTAGTTCAGTTGGTTAGAACGCCGCCCTGTCACGGCGGAGGTCGCGGGTTCGAGTCCCGTCCGGTCCGCAAAAATGCACTTAAGCCCTTGATTATCAAGGGCTTTTTTGTTTTAGGTAGCAATCTTGGTAGCAGAGAAAGTCATTTCCTTCTGTAAATGTATTCAAATGGTAATTATCTAAGTATATATCCTTTCCCCAAACATCCTGAGCAATTACCACCTCTATACCCATGTCCCAAACATACAGGACATTCAATTAAATGGTCACCATTCTTCATTGTAGTTCCTCTTCCATTACACCAATAACAAACTTCTCTATTAGTTCCATTGCATTTTGGACATGTGACCTTTTGAAGATTAGTATTAGAGTTGTCGGAATTTTTGTCAGATTTAGTAGCCAATATTGAAAATAGTTTTTCAAGATTTTCATATTCTGATTTCGAATTTTTTGATATAATTTCTTTTTTATCGGCTAAGCTTGAGTTTTTGACAAATACACCTAACTTATACTCAACTATAGAATTTTTACCAGTATTATCTGAAACTATAATCGATCCGTCTGGGCTTCCATTTTTAAAATTACCTTTTAAAGTTTTTCCATTTTCTTCATATTCAATACCATACCCATAGGGAACAGATTCTACAAAAGAGCCTTTATAAATAAGCTTTCCAAATGAATTATAATAAGCCCCTTCACCATTAAACATATGGTTCTTAAATGACCCTTCATACTTTTCTCCAGTTTTGTATAGCAAAACACCTTCCCCATTTTCAACACCATTAAAATGATTTCCTATGTAAACATTCCCATTTGAATAATGTAGCTCAAGTTTACCATTCCCTATTAATTTTCCATTTGTAAAAAATGACTTTTCAGTCAGACCGCCCCCATAATCCTTAATACCAAAACCATTAATTCCATCGTCCTTCCATTCTCCTTCATATTTAATTAAGTTGTTAAGATTATACGACTTCCCAATTCCTTCTCTAACCAAATCATTATTGATATTAAAAATAAAATCTCCTTCATATACTAACCCATCAGGATATTCTATTCTAACTGAAATATTTGGAGAACTAATAACTGCTTTTTTCTTAGTTTTTGGAGAAGTATACAACATTTCCATGGCATTATCTTCTCGAAATTTTTGAACCTCTTTTACTAGTGACTTATATTTATCATACACTTTTTTATCAGTTGCTAACAAATCCCCCAACCAACCTAAATATGATTCTTTGTCTTTAAACTTATAGCCGAATTCGTTACTTAATGATAGAGCATCACCCTGAAAATTTTTACAAATTGATATATCTGATGTGTCAACAATTAATAAATTGTAAAAACTATTCTTTGGGAAGATTGGTCTATTTGAATAGTAATCAAATAATACACAATTTTGATTATAAAATATATTTTCTCTTGCCTTATTGTAATTAGATATTTTAGACTGTTGCTTGAAATTTTCAAAAACAACAAGAATATCATTTTTAGATTCAATAAAAGTAACTCTTTGATTATAAGCAAGATTTACGAATAAAAATGAACCAATTATAGTAATAAAAGCTTTAATCATAAAAATTAGTTA
>CANCRO010000090.1 GCA_947380605.1 Chitinophagaceae bacterium | reverse complement strand
TTACTTATTTATACTGAGCCATCAAGCCTTTCGCCATTTCAGTCATTTTTTTCAGACCTTCTTCTGGCAAGTTGCCTTTTTTAAATTCAGCTAATAAATCAGCGTGCTTGTTTTCCATTTCTAATAAGAAATGCTCTTCAAATGCTTTCACATTTTTCACAGCAACTTCTTTCAATAAACCTTGCGTACCTAAATAAATCATCGCTACTTGTTTTTCAACTGTCATAGGCGAATATTGCAATTGCTTCAATATTTCTACGTTTCTAGCGCCTTTATCAATTACGTTTTTAGTTGCAGCATCCAAATCACCACCAAATTTAGAGAAAGCTTCTAGCTCTCTGTAAAGCGCTTGGTCTAATTTCAAAGTACCCGCTACTTTTTTCATTGATTTAATTTGAGCGTTACCACCCACACGGCTAACCGAAATACCTACGTTGATAGCTGGACGAATACCTGCGTTAAATAAGTTACCCTCCAAGAAAATTTGTCCGTCAGTAATAGAAATTACGTTAGTAGGAATATAGGCAGAAACGTCACCCGCTTGAGTTTCAATAACCGGCATTGCAGTTAATGAACCTCCACCTTTTACAAGATGACGGATAGACTCTGGTAAATCATTCATTTGTTTAGCAATATCATCTTTGGCAATCACCTTAGCGGCTCTTTCCAATAAACGACTATGCAAATAGAATACATCCCCTGGATAAGCCTCACGGCCTGGTGGGCGACGTAACAATAAAGACACTTCACGATAAGCTACCGCTTGTTTAGAAAGATCATCATAAATAATTAATGCTGGCCTTCCGGTATCGCGGAAAAACTCGCCAATTGCAGCACCCGCAAATGGAGCGTAGAACTGTAATGGAGCTGGATCAGATGCAGAAGCTGCTACAATCGTAGTGTAAGCCATTGCACCATATTCTTCCAATGTTTTCATGATACCTGCAATGGTACTTGCTTTTTGACCGATGGCTACATAAATACAATATACAGGTTTACCTGCTTCGTAAAATTCTTTCTGATTAATAATGGTATCAACGCAGATGGCTGTTTTACCAGTTTGACGGTCGCCGATTACCAATTCTCTTTGTCCACGACCAATTGGAATCATTGCATCAATTGCTTTGATACCTGTTTGTAATGGTTCTTTTACTGGCTCACGAAAGATAACCCCTGGTGCTTTACGCTCCAATGGCATCTCATACAAATCACCCACTAATGGACCTTTACCATCAATTGGCTCGCCCAATGTATTGATAACACGACCGCTCATTCCTTCTCCTACTTTAATAGAAGCGATCTGACCAGTACGCTTTACTTTATCACCTTCTTTAATAGCACCGCTATCTCCCATCAATACCACCCCTACATTATCTTCTTCAAGATTCAATGCAATTGCTTTTACGCCATTTTCAAACTCCACCAATTCTCCACTTCTTACATTGTTCAATCCGTATACCCTAGCAATACCATCACCTACCTGCAATACAGTACCCACCTCTTCAAGGCTTGCACCTGCATTGAAATTGCTAAGTTGTTGACGAAGGATCGCCGAAATTTCATCTGGTTTAATTTCTACCATAAAAATTGAGTTTTGTTTTGTGCCCTGCTAAAAAAATGTTTACCTGATTTATCCCGTTTTACAAGAATGATAAACTCCTATAACGGATGCTTTTAGCGAAAGCCTTCATTTAAGGCTGCAAAGGTAATGGATGAGGGGAAGAATGGCAAAAAAATAAGGGGTTTTTAAAAGAAAAAAGTCCACATCTTTTGAGGTGGACTTTAATGGAAGCCTATTATTTAATATTATTGGGCTAAACTATTTTAATCTATTTTTTCAAATAGGGATATTCCAAATTACTGAATACAATTGGAAAGGGTAAAACGGGCAAAAATCTACCTTATTTTGTGTAGATAATCGTTATTCAAGAACTGCTTTTTAACATCTTTCAAATCCCTCAAAATACTTGCATCTAGTGATTTGCCACCCGCTTCCAAGATAAACCCTCCAATTAAAGACTCATTCACCACTGTTTCTAGGTCAATATTTCCAGCTGGATTACCTTCTTTCACCTTCGATAGAATAGTATTTTGTACAGCATCGCCCATCGGCACTGCAGTAGTAATCTTTACTTTATGGATATTATTGATACTATTATATTGATCTACAAAAGCAGCCGCAATTTCTGGCAAATTGGTTTCTCTAGTTTTGGCAACCAATAATTTGATAAAAGAAGAAGTTAATTCACTTACTCTTTCCTTTGTGATGGATTCAATTACCTTTCCCTTGGCCGTTGGTTTAATGATTGGGCTACGCAAGACCGCCAAAAAATCTGGATTGGACTTACAAATCCTCAAAATAAATTTCATATCAGCATACACCGTATCCAATTGCTTTTGCTCGATGGCTAAATCAACAATACTTTTTGCGTATCTGGTTGCTAAACGTGGATTGATCATTTAATTTAAAAATTAGAAATTAGAAAAATATCCAATTGGAAAGGATAGCCCTTTTCCAAATCTGAGTACTTACTAATTAAGTTTCGCTTCTGATGCTAATTGTTTGATATAAAGCTCCTGTTCTGCCTTATTGCTTAATTCGCGACGCAATATTTTTTCACTTACTTCTATCACCAAAGTGCCTACTTGATTTTTAAGGTCAGTAATGGCAGCCATTTTCTGATGATTGATAGTAACCTGGGCATCTGCAACAATCTTAGCAGCCTGAGCTTTCGCTTCTTCTTTTGCATCGCTAATCATCTTGTCTTTAATTTCTTTCGCCTCTTTCAAAAGCAATGCTCTTTCTTCGCGCGCTTTTATCAAAAATGCTTCATTGTCATTTTTCAATTGAGACATTTCAAGTTTTACTTTCTCAGCTGAAGCGATTGCCTCAGCAATATTTTGCTCCCTATCAGAAAGTCCTTTAATAATAGCAGGCCAAGCGAATTTTTTTAATAAAAAAAACACGATTAAAAAAGCCAATAATGTCCAAATTAATAATCCTAAATCGGGGGTTAACAGTTGCATTTTTTATACAATTAAAACTGAAAAATAATAATTTCCGAAAACTGAATATTTAAAACAGTAGTAAGGTGTTTACTCAACAAAACCCTAGAACTGAAAAAATCAAAAATACTGCATCCTCCGTCCTGTACTTTGGATGCAGTAATGAATTGGGTAATGGTGATGATTATAAAACCATTGCCAAAAATCCGATAATGATAGCAAACAATGCAGCACCTTCTACCAAAGCAGCAGCTAGGATCATGTTTGCACGGATATCATTAGAGGCTTCTGGTTGACGGGCAATCGCTTCAACAGCGCCTTTACCAATCTGTCCGATACCGATACCTGCTCCAACAGCAGCAAGACCTGCACCTACCGCACCACCTGCATTTGCTAATGCATCTAATAACATAAAGTTCATAATTGTGAATTTATACTGGTTAAAAAAATAAACAAAGATTCAATCCTTACTCACTAAGCATGTGCATGTTCATCCTCATGATGATGCTCCCCTTCAAATGCCTGTCCAATAAACACTGCCGTAAGTACAGTAAAAATAAATGCCTGTAAAAACGCTACCAACACCTCAATAAAATATATAAAAACAGTAAATGCTATTGAAACAGGCGATGCCGCAAAACCTAAAACAGGTTTGATTTGAGCAAATATAAAAATCAATGAAATCAAACAAATGATAATAATATGTCCTGCTACCATGTTAGCGAATAACCTGATAATTAATGCAAATGGTTTAATGAAAACACTTAGAAATTCTACTAATACCAAGATCGGTTTTACAAAACCTGGTACGCCAGGAGGATTGAAAATATGTCCCCAATAATGTGAATTTGAACTAAACAAAATCACTACAAATGAAATTAAACCTAGCACTACTGTAAAGGCAATATTGCCTGTAACGTTTGCTGTGCCTGGGATTAACCCAATGACATTGTTGATTAAAATAAAGAAGAATACGGTTAATAAATAAGGAAGGTATTTATTTGCCTTGTGGCGCAAATTAGGACGAGCTACTTCGTCTCTTACAAATGCTACTAGCACTTCTACCAAATTTTGTTTCCCTTTAGGAGCTGAACTAACGCCCTGGCCTTTTGAATAGGTTTTAGCTACACTAATCATCAACCAAACCAAAAATGCCAATGCTAAAATCATTTGCACTACATTTCTTGTAGGAGATAAATCAAGCACTTTTACACCCGCCTCTACTGGCAATATCTTACCCTCTTCCAATTTATATCCTGCTACTTCCTTATGTCCATGCTCAAAGGCAGAAGACATAAAAACAGAAAATCCAGTTTGAGCTGAATATAAAAAAACAGGCAATGGAATAGATACCGAGTGAACTTGGCCATCACTACCCTTATAGTTGATGAAATGGAACTCATGGGCATCCATGATATGCTCAAATATGACTTCTTTTGCATTAAAACCCTCTTTTTTAGGAGCAGCATGCTCTTCGGCACCATTCTTTGTTTCATGCTGTGCGTTTACAGTAAAAGAGTAGCCCAGTAAAATTGTACTTAAAACCGCTACCAGTAATGATTTAATGCTCTTTGTGGCCATATCTTTCCCGAAATTTGGCGCAAAGATAGGAGAATATTGAATAATTGGGGTAGGAAATGAAGCTTTTTTAAGCTGAATTTTGACAAATTTTGAATTCATCTAATACACCCCATTCCTAATGGTCAGCATCTTTATCATTCAGGCCTATGGGATAGGAGTTTTTAGACGGGTGGCCAAGTTTTAAGGCAGTAAAATGGCCAAAAATGATTTTTTAGAGGCCAACTAGTCTATCGCCTGTTTTTCAAACTGCATTTGATTTAATTGGAAATAAAGTCCCTTTTGTTTCATAAGTTCTTCATGAGAACCAAATTCCTTTATTTCACCCTTGTCTAGCACAATGATCTTATTGGCCTTACGAATCGTGCTGAGTCGATGTGCAATAATTATAGAAGTTCTACCAGTAATTAATTTATCAATCGCCTGCTGAATCAACTGCTCACTCTCCGTATCTACAGAGGAAGTAGCCTCATCTAAAATTAATATCGCAGGATCATAAAGCAAGGCTCTCACAAATGACAATAATTGTCGTTGACCCAAAGAAAGGGTTGCCCCTCTTTCCATCACATTATAATCATAGCCCCCAGGTAATTGCAAAATAAAATCGTGCACTCCTATTAATTGAGCCGCCTCTATCACCTGCTCTTTTTTAATTTCATTGTTGCGAAGCGTTACATTTTCATAAACAGATCCGCTAAATAAAAATACATCTTGTAAAACCACTGCTATTTTACTTCTTAAATAAAATAGATCAAAATCAGTAATATCTATTTCATCGATTGTTATGCGGCCCTTTTGAATGTGATACAATCTATTCAATAAACTAATGATAGAAGTTTTGCCACTTCCTGTATTACCAACAATGGCAAGTGTTTCACCGGCATTGATAGAAAACGAAATGTCTTTCAAAACATATTGCTGCTGTTGATAAGCAAACCATACTTGTTGAAAAGATAAAGCTCCTTTTGAAATTACTAGTGAATGATTAGGAGATTCTGCCACATTATTTGGACGAACAAAATCTTGGTTATCCATTAACTTAAAAACTCTTTCGCTAGCGATCATACCCATTTGCAATACATTGAATTTGTCAGCAATGACTCTTAGCGGTCGAAACAATAAATTGAGACATAAAATAAATGCAGTGATATTACCTGCAGCTTCGGGACGTTCGGTACCGCCAGCCCACCATACTAGCAAGCCAAGCGAAATAGCTAATATCAATTCTACGATTGGAAAAAAAACAGAATAGGCAAAGATAGACTTCACATTAGCATTGCGATGCTCCTCGTTAATATGATTGAATTTTTTAAATTCTCTATCTTCTGCAGCAAAGGCCTGAACAATCCCCATTCCTGTAATGTGTTCTTGAACAAATGCATTCAATTGTGCTACCGCATTGCGCACACGAGTGAAAGATTTACTTACACTTTCTTTAAAAAAATAAGTTGCAATAATAAGAAAAGGAATGGGAGCTAAACTAATTAGTGTCAATCTCCAATCCACATAGAACATATAACTCAACACGGCAATAATTGACAATAAATCCGCAATGATAGGAATCAAGCCATCGCTAAAAATATCATTAATCGACTCGATGTCATTGATGGTCCTAGTGGTAAGCGTACCAATAGGGGTTTTGTCAAATTGGGATAAATTTAGATTAATCACTTTTTGATAGGTAGCTACCCGCATATCTCTTACCACCATTTGCCCAAGGGATGCTGTAAAAAAAGTAAAAATAAAACGACAAATAGTTTCAACCAAAAGGATAGCCAGCTGGATAACTGTAATACCAATAATTACTTCTGCTGCACCTTTCAAAAACCAAACCTGCGCACCAGGCTGCATTCCTTTATTAATGGTGATTTGAATAAGCCAAGGACGAATAGGAGAAATAACCGCTAAAAAAATGGCTAGAAAAAGTGACCAAAAAAATTTTCTTTTATAGGGTTCGGCAAATAAAAATACTCTTCTTAATACAGAAAAATTAAAAACTTTTTTATCTTTTACCGGTTCAGTCATTCAACAAAGGTATTGAGAAATTGGCTGTTGTAACCACCTTACCAATCAATCGAAAAGACCTATAGCCCTCCCTCCATTTTTTTATTGTAGGCTTTGATAAAAATAGCACCCAGATTTTTATAGGGAGGAATATAATCATCCCAACTTTCTCTCATACCCTTATTATTATCACTATAAAACAATTTGGTTAGAGATGCCCACATGTCTTTCCAAACCAACTTTTTTCCAGAGGCGATTGACTGATTGAGGTAATTAAGAATGGGCCTATTGATATCTCCCTTGCCAATTTCCTTGGTAGAAATGATATGAGCGTCGGGGCTCGTACTGATAATTTGATTCAAATTCTTATATCCGCCACAAGAACCCAGTACAATAATTTTTGCACCTCCCACCATTCTATCTAATGTACGAGGCAGCCAATAACTATGGCCTCTGTGTACGACTACCGAAGGCTCTAAATCATTTTTGGCAAGGTATTTCGCTAAGTGGATTTGAGCAGTATCATCTAAATTCTGATCATTATTTAAAGGTAGATTGGCATAAATCCATACTTTTTTTCCTGTAAGAGATTTAATTTCTACCCACTCCTTCTGATAATTTATTTTCCATTCTTTTGGAGAAAATGAATTGATAAATTGTGGAAAATACATCTTTCCATCCTCGTCACCATAAAAGAATACTTGTTCAATCACTCGACCACTATCATCTGCAATATATTTATAGTCGAGAGAATAAATAGATGGAATTCCTATCTGACTAGTTAGGTCAATAGAATTATTATTAGCAGAGAAAAAAATTGTCTTAAGCAATCCATAAATCGTTTTGCCTTTTACATTATTTTGATTGATTCGCTTCTGCTCATTAGCCATCACGTTTCTCAAAATATTCTGAAGCAACAGCGTATCAGTGATACTGCTATAACTATCTGCCACATCTACTGCATCTTCTAAATTATTTCCATCATCCAGATTAGCAACGAAAGCCTTCATTAAGGTGGCGCTATTATTCACTGGCATGGTCTTTAAAAAAGTATCTAGCTGATTAAAATTAGCCGCCATCTTGATGAATTTTTTAAAAAAATCCATATTAACGTTAAGTAACAACGAGTCTCCCCTAGGCTTGGATCCCATCCGCTGCAACAATCTTGCAAAACTATGTTTGTAACTGGAGGTATAAATATCATTTTCCCCCATCACTATAACATAATAAAGTTCTTCCGCCGACAAAGGATCGATTGCTCGCATGCGAATATTTAAATTATTCTGCTCATGCAAATTATTAATAGGAGTAATAAAATGTTTGATTGCTTTTCTTTGCAACATTTTCCTTAATCCATTTTCGCCAAACATTGCAATGGGAGTATCTTTCATTACTCCTAACCTATAGTAATACTCCTTTTCGGTTTTCACTAGTAGCTTAAAATATCCGATACTATCCATCTTCATTTCACCATCCCCAATAATTTTTTTAATGGCTCCTATCGTAATTTTATTAGTTAAAAGGTTATCTAAAAATGGATAATATAATAACGCATTATCCAACTTAGATAGTTGGACAATTGTTTTTACCAGTGGATCAGTATTTCTCTGTATCAGCTTTCCCTCCAAGGATTTGGTAGAATTAGCATAATTGTACAATTGCTCTGGATCATTTTTACAGGCCACCACTATCAAGCTATCAGCAAAAGCTTCGTTTGAATAAGGGCCAATTAGCGTAAGGATTTTTTCTGGATGAAGATGGCAATATTTAACGAACAGTAAATTTCTACTTTCTGCATAGCCTATATTTTGAGGGAATACTTCAGTTAGCACTACTCCAGCTTCATAGCTCATTGTGGCTATAAAAGGAAGTATACTAGCGCCTTGCCTATTGGCTATCCAAGCTTGATGAAAAACATCTACCAATAAGGGTGCAAGAGAAGGATCTACTTTCTTTTGTCTCCATGAAATTCTAAAATTTCTACTGAATATTTCTATAAAGTTAAGTTGCCTTATTTTTTCATTATTGCTTACAATTGAATCATTGGTTTCAACCATATATTGATACTCGTTCAATCTTCTTAACAATGCATCGGTCACCTGCAGATTTACTTCATCATTGGTAGATACTCGAATCATGCCATCTATTTTACCATCTTCCTTATCTAACAATGATTGTTCATTATCAATACGATCATGAAAAAGTTGTCTGTTAAGTGGAATCACTACCGAATCAGGTGAAGCAAACACTTCTCCTCGGCAAAAGATGGTTAATAGGTAAATAAAAAGATATTTCATAGCTGTAATTCTTCTGCAAAGATGCCAAAAAAACTAATGCCTTTAAAACCCTTGCCGATATGCTTTTAAAAATTCATAGTATTTTACACTTTTTTTCATCTAAAACCTGCATTTTTTTTGTAGTATTTTGCACTTGGATGCCTTAACAATTTAATAATACAAGAAAGGGCGCAGTCTGACACAATGATTGAAGGGTTAACCTACTTTTGCATAGAGAATATTATATGAGCAGTCCCAAAAAAATATTAATTGCAGATGACGAGCCAGATATTCTGGAAATCATTCAATTCAATTTAGCAGCAGAAGGCTATGATGTAATCACTGCAAAAAATGGTGATGAAGCGATTGAACAAGCCAAAAAACACCTCCCTGATTTAATCATCCTCGATGTAATGATGCCTGGTAAAACGGGTATTGAGACTTGTAATATTCTTCGTTCCCAACCAGCTTTCAAAGAAACATTGATTATTTTCTTATCTGCTCTAAGTGATGAAGGAACTGAAATTCGAGGATTAGAATCTGGTGCAGACGATTATCTTACCAAGCCTATCCGACCAAAAATATTGATAAGCAAAGTAGTTGCCTTGTTTAGAAGACTAAAAAAAGAAAGTAAATCAATCATCCGACACGGGGAACTGGTTATCAATAAAGAGAATTACATCGTTAATTATAAAGGAGATGATATCATTTTAGCTAGAAAAGAATTTGAATTACTTAGTTTGCTAGCCTCCAAGCCAGGGAAGGTTTTTTTACGCAATGAAATTTTGAATCAGGTATGGGGTACTGAAGTAATCGTTGGAGACCGGACCATTGATGTTCATATCCGGAAGATTCGCCAAAAACTCAACTTGGATTGTATTACCACAGTAAAAGGAGTAGGCTATAAATTTGAATTATAGACCCGATTGACAAGGTAGTTACTGAATTGTTGCTTATATTCGTTAGGCAATTTCTCATCCTCCATGAAATTTTAACCAGGAAAAAAGATGTTTTCACAAAAAAATCTTTCCCCACAGCAATTATCAGCAGCAACGGCTTTAATCATTTCTTTACCCTTTGCTATAGGAAGTTTTTTTCTTCAACCTGCCTGGTGGATTCCACTACTTAGTCTTATTGTTATTTTTATTGCCTGCTATGGATTGATATTATTTATGGTACAAAATTTTGTCTACCGTAAGATAAAATTGATTTACAAATTAATTTACCAAACGAAAGCAAGCAAGCGGGAGGAGTTTTATTACAAAAATATTTTACCACAGAAAAGTATTGACGAGGTAAACGAAGATGTTGAAAATTGGGCACACCAACGTAGAGCAGAAATTGAAGTATTACAACAAAATGAAGCCTATAGAAAAGAATTTCTTCAAAATCTTTCTCATGAATTTAAAACGCCCATTTTTGCTATTCAGGGATATGTAGACACCTTACTTAATGGAGCCCTAGACAATCCAGAAGTTAATAAAAAATTTCTACGTAGCACAGCTCGAAATATTGATCGACTGGTTAATTTAGTAGACGATCTTGATGAAATCTCTAAACTTGAAAGAGGAGAATTGCTTTTAGACAAAAGCAATTTCGTTATTCAAGATTTAGTAAAAGAGGTTTTTGAATCGCTTTCCATTAAAGCAGAAGACAAACAAATTAAGATGGCCATCAAAAAAGGCTGTGAAGTAGCACTGACAGTATTTGCAGACAAGGAAAAGATAAGACAAGTGCTAACGAATTTGATTGACAATAGCAATAAATATGGAAAAACAAACGGTTTGATTGAAGCCAGTGTTTATAAAATTGATGGGAAAAAAATTTTAATAGAAATCAGTGATGATGGATCTGGAATTTCAGAGGAACATATTGGAAGAATCTTTGAAAGATTTTATAGAACAGATTTGGCAAGAAGCAGAAAAGTAGGTGGAAGTGGTTTAGGACTTGCGATTTGTAAACATATTATTGAAGCGCATGAGCAAACGATCCATGTAAGAAGTACCAGTGATGTGGGTAGTACTTTTGGATTTACTTTGGAAAGCAAAAAAGATTAA
>CANCRO010000089.1 GCA_947380605.1 Chitinophagaceae bacterium | reverse complement strand
GTTTAGAAGTTTAGGTTAAACTCTATTCACCATTGACCATTCACCATTCACCATTGACCATTCACCTTTTCACCATTCACCCCTTTCATCCGCTTAATTAACTTTTAAAATTTTATAGGCGCCGTTCTTTATTAGTCTGCCTGTTACTGGATGGGTGTGACGGATGTTTACAAAATACTGTCCTGCTTTTAAGCCAGCTAGATTCCAGACTTCTAGTGCGCCCATACCATTATATACTACGATCTTCTCTTTTACTTTTACTCCCTTTTCATCCAACAACTCTAATTGATCATTGCCCTTGCTGGCATGAAGAATATTGATGTACAATTCATTCCTTACCGGATTGGGATATACCCTTACTTCGTTGGTTAAAAAAGTAGGAGCCAAATTATTTTCTGTCTGATTTTGTACGCTGTATTGCAAAAGGCCATTAGTAAAGAGATACCGGTCACTATTGTCCATTATATTGACAGCGGCAGATTCGCCTACACTCCACTCCACACTGTAATTGCCTTTGGTAATTTGATTGCCTGCTATATTAATGGCATAAGGAGCCGACAGTTGCGCAGAAGCTACACTACCACATAGAATGGAAATAAAAAAAAGAAGAAAAAACTGAGTAGAAAATATTTTACGTTGGGGCATTTTTTTTTCTTTGTGTAATGAAAGCACAAAGAAAATTAGATAGAGATAATTCGACGTTAAACTACTTTAACGTTTTATTAAAACATAAAAATCTTAAACTATTTTAATAGAATGATTAATACTTTTAATAAATAGAAAATTTTCTATAGCTGATGATTTATTGAAAGAGCCTTAAATACTTATATTTTTTCTACTCTTTTTAACATTGGATAAATGCACTGCAGTAATGCCTAAATAAGACGCAATCATATGCTGGGGAACTCTCTGATGAATATTAGGAAACATTTTTTCTAGATCGTCATACCGATCTACCAATGATTTTGTATCAATATCAACAATATAGTCAACCAATTCCAATGCATGCGCTTCCGCTAAAAACCTTCCCACTTTATGCGCTACCTTACTATGTTCCTCCATAAATTTAAGGGCTTGTAATGGAATTGATATCAGTTCACAATCTTCTAAACACTTAATATTCAACTTCGCTCTATACTCATTTTTATAATTATAAAGTGCATACCCTGTAATTAACATTTTTTCCATTCGAAAACCATAAATACTAGTGCCTCCGTCCATTTTATTCACATAATTCTTAATGATCCCCTGATTGATAAAATAAATACAATTTTGTTTTACCCCTGCTTCCATCACCACCTCTCCTTTTTGAAAATGAACAATCTCACAATATTGAACGAGTTGGTCAAAGTCTGTATCATTTAAACCAAAGGGTAAGATGTACTGCTTAAAATTTTCAAAAGCCTTATTCATAGAAACGTTTATTCATTTTAAGAAAGTGAAACACTTACATTTTTTCGACTTTTTTTAACATTAGATAAATGCACTGCAGTAATACCTAAATAAGACGCAATCATGTGTTGGGGAACTCTCTGATGAATATTAGGAAAGGCCCTTTCTAAATTATCATATCGCTCTAGGATAGACAACGTATCTCGCTCAATTACATATTTTACCATTTCTAGTACATGCGCCTCTGCCATATGTCTACCCAAACGCTCCCCAAATTTCATTTGCTCTATACAATATTTGATGACAACCAAAGGTACTTTTATAAAGATGCATTCCTCCAAACATTGAACACTCACAAGGGCTTTTAATTCATCTGCATAGTTATAAGGAGCATATCCAGTAACCTGCATATTCTCTGCTCTGAAATTATAAATCTTAGATTCCCCACTTTCGGTTTCAATGAAATTTCTTACTATCCCCTTTACAATAAAATATAAATTTTCTTGCTTTTCACCCGCCTTCAATAAAATATGCCCCTTGGGAAAGGATAAAACTTCGCAACTTTTATTAAGCACTTCTAATTCTGCATCACTTATCTCAACTTGCTGTTTGATAAAATGATTGAAATTGATAAAAGGGTCTGGCATAAGAAATATTAATAAATTTTAATAGCTATTGATTTTTAAAAGGAGATTACAATCGAAATAATTCGATTCTGCTGCAATATGTTGAGAAACAAAAAAAGCTCCAAATTGGTTCTGTAAAATGGGTAGTTCACATTGTAAAGCCTAAGCTTCACAATTGACAATCAACTACTTAAGGCTATTGATATAATCAGAGGGAGTCATTCCAACAAACTTATTAAATGCACTATACATGGTTCTGCGCGTGCCAAAACCCGACATTTCAGACAAGGCTTCAATAGTAAAAGACTCGTATTTTTTAGCTCTCAGTAATTCTTTGAAGTATTCAATTCTATTTTGATTTAATAGGTCGGTAAAATTTTCGTCCATTTCATTTTTAAAGAAATCTAGTACCTCCTCCTTACTACGATTTAGCTTGAGGGCAAAATCATCCAAACTGGCCTTAGGATTAAGATAATAATGGTTGAAATAAAACAGAAATTCAAAATCCTTAAACAGTACCCCCTTATTTTTTACTAATAGCCTATTGAAAGAGGTATCCTGGCGGTCATCATCTAAAAATTTCGGTCGGTATAATATAAATAATATTAACATCAACTTTGTTGAAGACAAGGTCACTCTAGAATCAAAATAAAATAATAACACTCCTTTTAAAGATAAAATATAAAAAAAAGTATGTACTACCATTAAAAATGAACTACTATAAATGATGAGGCTAAACCATTTTCTTATTTTAGCATCATATAAATTTTCAGTTGGTTTCTGCCGGAGTAATTTAACCTGAATATAAACTATCGACAGACAAACCGTAATGAAATAAAGTGCATAAACAAATTGATTAAAATAAGTGAATTTATTTATTAAAACAGCCGACTTATAAACTGGAAATCGAAACCCATTAATAAATACAATAAAAAAAACTAGAATAAAAAAAACATCTACACCTATCACCAGTTTAGGTATTTTTTTTGCAAAAATTAAATAAAATAAATTAATTGTTAAAAAAGTAGATATCATTCTAACAATATCTTTGTAAATCCCTAATTGATAACCATATTCAGTTAAAAAATCCAAACAACTACCTATCGTTAAAGAAAATAATAAAAGGATCATCAGATACCCTAACAAAGAAAATTTCTTTACATTTTTAATATTTTCAAGAATAGAAAATATCCCCAATAAGATTAAGCCAAAAGCTAGATGTGAAAACATGAATATCGAATGATAGTATAAAATTAAGGCAATCCTTCGAATTTAGGAGTTTAGGTGAGTATAATAATAGATTGTCCTTTAAATTCTGGTTTAGGTGAGTATGATTATTGATTGCCCTTTAGATTCGGGTTTAGGCGGGTATAATAAAAGTTTGTCCTTTATATTCGGGTTTAGGGGAGTATAATAATAGTTTGAGTTTTTAAATGAGGGTTTAGAAGAGTATGATTATTGAGTGGGCTTTTAAATTCGGGTTTAGGTGAGTATAATTATAGTTTGTCCTTTTAAATTCGGGTTTAGAGGTTTAGGCGGGTATAATTATAGTTTGTCCTTTAAATTCGGGTTTAGGAGTTTAGGGGAGTAGGATAATTGTTTGAGCTTTTAAATTCGGGTTTAGAGGTTTAGGCGGGTATAATTATAGTTTGAGTTTTTTATTTCGGGTTTAGGGGTTTAGGAGGTACGCAAAATTTTCTCCATCTTTTTTCCTTTTGCTAATTCGTCTACCAACTTATCTAAATACCTTACTTGCTGGGTAAGTTTATCTTCAATTTCTTCTACTCGATACCCACAAATGGTTCCAGTGATTAGATGCGCCTTTTCATTAATGGTAGCCTGTTCAAAAAAAGTTTCAAAATTTACTTTTTTATTAATCATTTCCTGCAGTCGCTTATTATCAAATCCTGTCAACCAATTGATCACCTGATCCAATTCTTCCTTTGTCCTACCCTTCTTCTCCACCTTGGTAAGATACAATGGATACACCGATCCAAATATCATTTTACGTATCCTTTCGTTTTGTACGCTAGCATTATTCATTGAATGAATTGGAATGATTTTTATGAATACTTTTTTAATTGACTATGGCAAAAATATTTCAAAAAACAATGCACTGTTATGAAATTTAACTTTGATCTAATGATTCTCAAGATGAATCATTCCCTTTTGAAGCATTTTCATAAATACAAAGCAGCAATTAAAATTAAATATATCTTTACTACATAAAGAACCATCCAATAAAAGTTCTGATTATACACTATTCAGCTGGCTAAAAATTCTATGATGCAAAAAAGATTCTGGGTCCTTATTGTTCTGGCAATATTTTCCATCATCACCTATATCGATAGAACCTCCATCTCCATCACAGGAAGTCTAATTACACAAGATCTACATTTAAGTGAAAAAGAATTTGGCTGGATACTCGGTTCCTTTGCATTTGCCTATGGAATTTTTGAAATACCCGCTGGACTTTGGGGAGATTTAAAAGGGCCCAAGTCCATCATCCTTAGAATTGTATTGTCTTGGTCGGTATTTACCATCCTAACAGGATTTTCTTACACCTTCACCATGCTATTCATCATCCGTTTTTTATTTGGAATGGGTGAAGCAGGTGCCTACCCTAATGCAACGATTGTAATACAAAGATGGTTTCCTAAACAAGAAACTGGACGCGCTCAATCCATCATCTGGATTGCAAGTCGCATTGGTGCAGCACTCGCACCATTCTTGGCCGTTAGTATTATGATGACTTTGGGATGGCGCTATGTGTTTTATATTTTTGGTACACTCGGTTTAGTCTGGGCAATATTTTGGGGCTTTTGGTTTCATAATGAACCGAAAAATATGCCTGGGATTAAAGAAGCTGAATTAAAACATATTGAAGAGGGAAGAGAAATAAAAACACATAAAAATAGTCTTCAAGTTTTTTTGAAAATTATCAAAACGCCCAACGTATGGGCATTAATGGGTATGTACCATTGCTTATTGTATGGCGCCTATTTTTATCTTTCCTGGATGCCTAAATATTTAAAAAATGGAAAACATATTGATGATGCACATATTGCATTCCTAGCTTCCTTGCCATTTATTTTAGGCACCATCGGTTGTTTTTGTGGTGGATTTTTATCTGATTTTATAGCCAAGAAAAAAGGATTGAAATGGGGAAGGCGATCTGTAGGTATGTTCGGATTAATCATGTCTGGATCTTGCATGGTAGGTTCTACTTTGATTGCAGATCCCACAACATCTATTATTGTACTTGCCTTTGGTTTAGCTTTTAAAGACTTCACGCTGCCTGTATCCTGGGCAACTTCTGCTGATATTGGCGGTCAAAATTCAGGAGCCGTAGCGGGTGCGATGGGTATGGCAGGACAATTAGGTTCTACCATTATGTCGATCGCATTTGGATATATTTTAACCGCCACCGGCAGCTGGGATATACCCGTAAGAATTATCGGAATAATTGTTATTTGCGGTGGCTTTATTTGGTTAAAAATTGACCCTACTAAAAAGATTGTTTTCGAATAATTATTTTTTAACTACAATTTACCTGGTGTCATTTTAGTCCAAGGGGTAAAGGCTCCCAGTGCATGCCCTTTTACTTTGCGCTTGATTATTTTATTACCACAAAATGCAAAGAGCGTATCTAAATCAACTCCACCAAAACAAATACGAGTTATTCTTCCAGCAGGTGATGGAAGTATAACTTGTGTTGGTCCGTCCCAAGCACATACTTGGATTCCATAATGAGTAGCAACATATAAATGACCTTCACGATCGTAACAAAGGTCTTCGGTGCCAGCATTTTCTTCCCAATCGGGTGTGTGAAGTGTAAAAAAACGTTCCTTGTTATTTAGTTTTCCGTCAGCACCCACTTGATAACTGTAAGCCCAATGAGAACTACCTTCTCCAATTGTTAGAAAACCTCTGTCCGGGGTCATTGCTATACCAGCAGCGAAGGGTAAGGAATTATCCACTACTATTTTTTTACCATTCTTCACTAGCCAAACTTTTATAGTTTTACTAGCAACCTCTTTTCCAGTAACATACAATCCCCCGTCGGGAATAGCAAATACTTGATGACCAAAAATACCTTGCTCAATAATTTTTCCTTTTCCTTCAGTATCATAGCACCTGATTTTACCCGTTTTTTCAGAAACCGTATATAGCTCATCTTTTGCACCAAAGGAAATTCCATTACAATATTCAGCGTTCGAAATAAAAGTAGTGACTAATCCATCTAACCCTATTCGAAATATTTTATTTTTATTGCCGTCTACAAAAAACACTTCTCCTTTTGAATTAGCAGCGGCAGCATTTATATTATGGGCATCTACTTTTATTTCCTGCCAAGTTTCGGAAGGTAAAATAATATCTCTTACTCTTGGTGCGCTGATGCCAGCCTTAATGGGCGTTGGCCAATCTTTCCATAGATAGCGCATCGCTTCTGAAAAATGTTCTTTCCAACCTACTTCATGTCCTCCTTGCAACTCCATGAAACGATAATCATAGCCAGAAAATTTCATGGCCTTATCCATTTCTAAATCCAATAAGGTCCAGTCGCCTGCACAATTTTCCATATCATTGGTACCAGTAGTAGTGAAGGCTCTGATAGGCTTAGCCTCTGTTTTACGAACCAATGTAGGAAACATATTTCCAAATCTAAATCCAACAAAACTTCCGCTAGCACAATACACCCGGCTAAAAGCATCAGGGCGCTCCCATGCAGCATTGAAAGCAGCTATGCCTCCACTACTCCCTCCACCTATACATCGATCATTACCATTTTTTGACAAGTTTAAATTATACTGTTTTGAAACAATCGGTAAAATTTCATCTATAATAAAGCGAACATACTGATCTCCTACTGCATCATATTCAAAACAACGGTTAGGCCTACCCGGATTATTGACGATCGGCGAAGGAACCATTCCTGGGGTTACAAAAACTCCGACTGTTACAGGCATTTCCTTTCGAGCAATGAGTGTATCCAACAGTAAATCTAATTTTTGTCCAGCATTAAATCCATCTTGTTGAACATAGACACATGCGGCAATAGATGGATTAAGCTGCGCTGGTAGATACACGGAAATTGTTCTTTGCGTACCAGGAAATAACTTGCTCTCTGAAAATTTAAAACTCAAGATCTTTCCATGAGGTATTTTTTCTGAACTTTCTTGCTGAGCAAAAGAAGAATTTTGAAAAGAAAAAACAAAAAATAGGAAGAAAATAAATACTCTATTCATAGTTTAAAAAATTGAATGATTGGATTTAAAATATATTTTTTAATTCATTAACTACCCAATTAAAAATCATTCTTAGAAAAAATGATTTTATACCAACTCACAAAAATAAAATTCGATAAAAATAATGAATGAATGCTAATTATTTATTGGAAGACTATTGCTTACAAAAGAAATGTGTTTACTATCTGGACTCCAGCTAGGGGTATTGATTGTTCCTTGTCCGCCAAATAAATAAGCTATTACTTTTGGTGCCCCACCGCCAACAGGCATTAAACGTAACATTACCCTTTTATATAAAGGATGATCTATAGCAGCCACTGTATTGAAGAATGAAATAAAAACAATCCATTTATTATCAGGTGAAATATGGGCAAACCAATTATTATATTCATCAAAAGTTAATTGTGTTTTTTCTGTCCCATCCAATTTCATTCTCCACAATTGCATATTACCACTTAAGGTACAATTAAAATAAATGTATTTTCCATCCGGCGAACATTCTGGTCCATCTGCAAGGCCCTTGGTTAAATTTGTTAATTGTACTTCTTCTCCCCCATTAATAGATTTTTTATAAATATTAAATACTGGACTTTTACTTTTTCGTTGTGCTGTATAAAGAACCTCCTTATTATCTTTTGTCCATCCGTGTAAATAACTAGGGGTACTATCTGTAAGCAAAATTGGCTCCCCTCCTGTCAATGGCATATAATATACAGCACTTCCACCTCCCACTCCATTTACCCCAACTTTTTGAGATGATATTCCCAATTTTTTCCCATCAAATGAAATGACATGGTCATTGTTATTTTTGACTACCGATCCAGTATTTAGTAAAGTAGTAGTACCCCCCGCAACGGGCACACTATATATTTTTCCTCCTTGATTAAATATAATATTATTGCCATCGGGCATCCAGTTAGGTGCTTCAAATCTCCCTTTATCTTCATGCACCACTTTTCTCATACCAGTAAAAACATTTAAAATTTCTAACTTACTACTTAAAACGCCGTCTTTATAACCATTATAAATTTCAGGAACTGTTTTTTCCATTCGCACATTCCAGGCTACACCTTCTTCTGTAAACTCTGTATTATGGCTACAAATAAAGATACCTGCTAAAACTTCATCTGGAATATCAATTGCACTTGCTCTTCCAATTTCTTGTAATGGTTCACCAGGATTGGCTACACGCATAATAAATTCATTATCATTTCTTTCTAGCTGAATAATTTCAGTAGCTGTTTTTTTTGTAAACACTTCGTCCTGAGGATCTCTCATAAACGCACCCTTCATTTTTCTCCACTGCAGTGCTACCAGTCCATCTCCATGAACAGTTGCCGTTACATGAGCTGCATCGTCAGTATTAGCTGCTCTTATCATCCACCCTATTTTACGATGAGGATCTTTACCTACTCCACTCATTTTGAAATTACCTGTTAAAATAAAATTGCCTTTTATCTTGTTATAAGCATAATGAAATTCATCCCGACCAAACCAAATATTATATCCGGATCCTTTTAAATGATAGATTTGATCTTCATTATTAAATACAACATCACCTCCTAATTTTGGATTGCCAATATCACTATGATTACTAAAAATGCCTACTTGATTTTGAGCATAAGAAGTGGAAATCAATAATATAAGACTCAATGCAAATAGCCTACATTTCAAAGTAGTTCTACCTGTAATAAAGCGAATGCAAAATAAGGTTGAATTACGCAAGCGTTTTTTAAATAACTTTTGATCGAATGTCATCACAAGGAAATTTAATTAAATAAATCGTTGTTTTAAAGTTAGTATAGTTCAACTGAAAATTGGAAAAATTTTCTTCCTTACCAAAATATTTCATTGGGTTAGAAATAATAAAAAATTATTACTGCTACAGAATTAATCTATTGCCAAATCCAATAGTAACTTTTCTAGTACAAAAACATCTTTAAGCTAAGTCTAACTCCGTCCAATTGCGAAACAACTTATTTAGTCAGGACTAAGCTAATTTGAAGTCTGCCAATTCATAATTTACATTTCTTCCCCCTTCGTTTGTTTGTTGTAAAATACCTTTCTTCATCATGTCCTTTATATCTCTTAAAGCTGTATCGGTAGACGTTTTGGTAATTTTAGCCCATTTGGAAGTTTGTAGTTTTCCTTCAAAACCATCAAAAAGCTTGTTGAGTACTTGTCTTTGCCTTTCGTTGATGGTTGTATGTTCATGATGCTTCCAAAATTCAGCTTTTTGCATTATTTTTTGTGTAGTGTTTTCGGTAGCAAGCATTGCGTTTTTTAAGCAATGTAAAAACCATTTGAGCCATTCGGTAATATCTCCAGTGCTATGTTGAACTTTTTGCAATACTTCATAATATTTTTTTCGTTCTATTAAAATTTGACTCGACATACTGTAAAAACGTTCGCCTTTTCCCTCAGCACGAGCTAGCAACATATCTGAAATAGCTCTTCCAATTCTGCCATTTCCATCATCAAAAGGATGAATAATGATAAACCAAAAATGCGCTATGGCAGCTTTCAATACAAGGTCAAGACTGTTATCGTTATTAAACCAATCCAGAAATTTGTCCATTTCGGATTTTACAAATTCTGGTTGCACGGCTTCATAATGTAGTTTTTCTTTCCCAATAGCGCCAGAAACCACTTGCATTTGACCTGTTCGAAATCGCCCAACTTCTATTTTATATTGCCCGCTAAACCCTGTTGGGAAAAGAGCTGCGTGCCAACCAAACAACCGTTTTTTAGTCAACGGAGAACTAGGTAATTGAGTAGCATCTAGCATCATTTCCACCACGCCTTCTATAATAGGACGTTTGCTTGGAACAAGTCCAGCGGTATTTATACCTAAACGCCTAGCTATGGAAGAGCGCACTTGATCGTAGTTGAGTAATTCTCCCTCTATTTCCGATGATTTCACCACTTCCAAAGTTAAAGCAGTAAGGGTGGCCTCCTCCTTAGCAGAAAAACCTAAAGCATTCATTTGCCCGATGATTTTACCTTGCATTTGACGCACTTCACCAAACACCATACTGATGCTTTTGTCTTGCCAAGTAAATGCAGTCCAGTTCCTATGCTCATAGATGTATTTAGCCATTCTAAAACTATTTTGCAGTAAATATATAATTTATTTACCGCAAAAATGCGGTGTTTAGTTAATTTATTTACCGCAAGGCATCAATAAATCTTATAAAGCTAGTATTTATGAGGGTGCTTTGGCTGAAGGATAATCCTCCTAAACAACACAACAGTAAAATGAAGTATACTCGAAAAAATGAAATTTAGTTTCCAAATAAATAAAAGAATAGCAGATTTTTTGAATAAAAAAGGTAACGTGCTACAATGAAAATTTATATTTTATTAAAAGCGTTCCTAATAAATTTCTAACTTTATAAAAGAAGAACGACGCACTGCTAAATATCTATAAAGCCAAATTAAATGAAAGTACTATCTACTTTATCCATCCTATTTATTACTATACAATCCTTCGCGCAAAACGCTTTACCCATAGCATATTCTTTTCCTGTTTTACCTAAAGAGTACAAATGGACATCAAAAAGTAACCAACAAAAAATATTAAGTTTTTTAACAACAGAAAAAGAAAAATATTATAGTTATTTCAACAAAACATCAATTGAATATGGCCTTGATTTTACAATGAATGGTTTAATCCAATCGCTGCACCTAATTGATTTAAATAAAGATGGAATAGACGAAATTGTATTTACCGGTCAAAGTGGAGAAGAAGGAAACCGAGTGGATATTTTTAAAAAAGAAAAGAATTCTTACACTAAAATATTTTCGGAGAGACAAAATCTTACTGACATCATAATAACCCAAGATCAACTATATCTTTTTATCTCGGATCCTGGATGTTGCGCTGAATATTC
>CANCRO010000088.1 GCA_947380605.1 Chitinophagaceae bacterium | reverse complement strand
ACAAGCAGTTCTTTTATTAAAAATAAAAAAGGAGCAAGACTTTCATCTTACTCCTTTTAATTTATGTGCTTAACTTTTCAGTTAATTTATTCTTCATCATCAAAGCTCATGGCTTCCTTAGTAGTCATCAGCAATTCGTACTCTTCTTTACTACCAACGATCATGTTTTCAAACTCACGCAAACCTGTACCTGCAGGAATTGGATGACCAGTGATAACATTCTCTTTAAGACCCAACATTAAATCAAGTTTACCGTTAATAGCGGCACTACTCAATACTTTGGTAGTCTCTTGGAAAGAAGCTGCAGAAATCCAACTTTGTGTACCTAATGATGCTTTTGTAATTCCCTGTAACAATGGTGAAGAGGTAGCAGGTTTAGCATCACGGAATTCAACTAGTTTTTTATCTGCTCTACGTAAGATTGAATTTTCTTCTCTTACATCACGAAGCGTAGTGATTTGACCAGTTTTTAAATTGGTACTTTCACCAGCATCTGTAACCACCTTCTTATCAAAGATGTTATCATTCTCTGTATTAAAGTCTAATTTATCTTCTGTATCTCCTTCTAAGAATATAGTATCTCCAGCATCTTCGATACTTACTTTACGCATCATTTGACGAACGATTACTTCCACATGCTTATCATTGATACGTACACCTTGTAAACGGTATACTTCCTGAATCTCGTTTACCACGTACTCTTGTACTGCAAATGGTCCTTTAATAGATAGGATATCTGCAGGAGCAGTTTGTCCATCACTTAGAGCAGCACCCGCTTTTACGAAGTCACCATCTTGAACTAAAATCTGACGAGTTAATGGAACTAGATATTTTCTTACCACACCATCTTTAGCTTCTACAATGATTTCTCTGTTACCACGTTTGATATTACCAAAAGTAACTACCCCATCAATTTCACAAACTACCGCAGGGTTACCTGGATTTCTTGCTTCAAACAATTCAGTTACACGAGGAAGACCTCCAGTGATATCTTTCAATTTGCTTAATACTCTTGGAATTTTAACCAACACCTGACCAGCTCTTACAGAATCACCTTCTTCTAACACGATATGACTTCCAACAGGTAAGTTGTAAGATTTTGTATCCTTACTACCTTCAATAATTATAGAAGGTAATTTGGTTTTATCTTTTGTTTCAATTACCACTTTCTCTTTATGGCCTGTTTGTTCATCTGCTTCTTCACGAACAGTAACCCCTTCGATCACCGCTTCAAATTTCAATGAACCGACAATTTCAGAAACAATAACATTGTTAAATGGATCCCATGTGCAAATCACCTCACCCTTAGTTACTTTCTGTCCATCTTTTACATTCAATGTAGCACCATAAGGTATATTGTTAGAAGTTAACAAACGATCATTTTTAACATCCATGATACGAACTTCACCAGTACGTCCAATGACCACATTGATTTTATTTCCTTCAGCATCTTGAGTAGCAACCGTACGTAAACCATCAAACTGGATAGTACCATCAAATTTAGCCGGCATAGTAGATTCTACAGAAGCAGATCCAGCCACACCACCCACGTGGAAAGTACGAAGGGTAAGCTGAGTTCCAGGCTCACCGATACTTTGTGCAGCGATAATACCTACAGCATCTCCTCTTTGTGCAGTATAACCTGTAGCCAAATTCTTACCATAACATTTTACACAAACACCACGCTTGCTTTCGCAAGTTAGAACAGAACGAATTTCTACAGTTTCGATACTGCTTTGTTCAATTTTCTGAGCAAGATCTTGTGTAATTTCTTCCCCTGCTTTTAATAGCAACTCTTCTGAAATTGGATCATACACATCATGCAATGAAGTACGACCTTCAATTCTATCTGCTAAGTTTTCAATAATATCTTCATTATCTTTTAAAGCTGAAGTTGCTATACCACGTAGGGTTCCGCAATCTTCTTCATTAATAACTACATCCTGTGCAACATCCACCAAACGACGAGTTAGGTAACCCGCATCTGCTGTTTTCAAAGCCGTATCCGCCAAACCTTTACGAGCACCATGGGTAGAGATAAAGTATTCCAATACATTCAATCCGTCTTTAAAGTTAGACAAGATTGGATTTTCAATAATTTCACTTCCTGATGAACCAGATTTACGAGGCTTCGCCATCAATCCTCTGATACCAGCCAACTGTTTAATTTGTTGCTTACTACCACGAGCACCTGAATCAAGCATCATGTAAACAGAATTAAATCCTTGTTTATCTGCTGCTAATTCACGAATCAAAGTTTCAGTAATTCTTGTATCCACCCTACTCCAGATATCTACCGTTTGGTTATATCTTTCATTGTTGGTGATTAAACCCATATTGTAGTTTTCCCAAACCTCATCTACTTCTACAGTTGCATTACTAATCAATTCTTGTTTAATATCTGGAATGATCAAATCATTGATATTAAAGGACAATCCACCACGGAATGCCATACGGTATCCCAAAGTTTTAATGTCATCCAAAAATTTAGCGGTGATAGGAACGTTGGTCCATTTAATGATATCACCAATAATTTCCCTTAAAGATTTTTTGGTCAACAATGCATTAATGAATCCTACAGTCTTAGGTACATGTTGGTTAAATAAAACTCTACCAACAGTTGTTTCAATTAATTTATAAGTTAAGCTACCATCTTCATTTCTGAAGTTAGCTTTCACTCTGATATGAGCATGAAGATCAACACGCTGCTCGTTATAAGCAATGATTACTTCTTCAGCAGAGTAAAATGCTTTTCCTTCTCCTTTTACTTTTTCTGTATCAGTTGATTTTTTTCCTTTAGTAATGTAATACAATCCAAGCACCATATCCTGAGAAGGAAGGGTGATCGGTGTACCATTCTGCGGGTTCAAAATGTTATGAGAAGACAACATTAATAATTGTGCTTCTAGAACTGCTGCATTACTCAATGGTACGTGAACAGCCATCTGATCACCATCGAAATCCGCATTAAAGGCAGTCGTTACCAATGGGTGTAACTGAATCGCTTTACCTTCAATCAATTTCGGTTGGAAAGCCTGGATTGACAAACGGTGAAGTGTAGGAGCCCTGTTCAATAAGATTGGATGACCTTTTAAAATATTCTCTAAAATATCCCAGATAATCGCTTCTTTTTTATCTACCAATTTACGGGCAGACTTAACAGTTTTAACGATACCTCTTTCAATTAATTTTCTAATAATAAATGGCTTAAATAATTCAGCCGCCATATCTTTTGGTAAACCACACTCATGCATTTTCATTTCTGGTCCAACCACAATAACCGAACGTCCAGAATAATCCACACGCTTACCTAACAAATTCTGACGGAAACGTCCCTGCTTTCCTTTCAATACATCACTCAATGATTTTAAAGCACGGCCACCCTCTGCTTTTACAGCATTTGATTTACGGCTATTATCAAATAATGAATCAATTGCTTCTTGTAACATACGTTTTTCATTACGTAAGATTACTTCAGGTGCTTTAATTTCCAACAACCTTTTCAAACGATTATTACGGATAATTACCCTGCGATATAAATCATTCAAATCAGAAGAAGCAAAACGGCCACCATCCAAAGGAACCAATGGACGTAATTCTGGTGGAATTACTGGAATATATTGCATTACCATCCACTCAGGACGGTTATTAATTCTTGTATTTGCATCGCGGAAACTTTCTACTACGCTTAGACGCTTTAAGGCGTCAGCTTTACGTTGTTGAGATGTTTCGTTAGCAGCTGAATTACGAAGATCAAAACTCAATTGATCAAGGTCAATCCGTTGTAATAAATCATGTACCGCTTCTGCTCCCATTTTAGCGATGAACTTGTTGGGATCTTCATCAGAAAGGAATTGATTATCCTTAGGTAAAGTATCTAAAATATCTAAATACTCTTCTTCAGTTAACAGATCACCAAAATTTTGTCCTTTATCCGCACGAATACCAGATTGAATAACTACAAATCTTTCGTAGTAAACTATGGTTTCTAATTTCTTAGAACTCATTCCCAACAAATAACCGATTTTGTTAGGTAATGATTTAAAATACCAAATATGCACAACAGGAACTACCAACTTAATGTGTCCCATTCTTTCACGACGTACTTTCTTTTCAGTAACTTCTACTCCACATCTGTCGCAAACAATACCCTTATAACGAATACGCTTATACTTTCCGCAAGCACACTCATAATCCTTTACAGGGCCAAAAATTCTTTCGCAAAACAAACCATCTCTTTCAGGCTTATAAGTACGATAGTTAATGGTCTCAGGTTTCAACACTTCACCGAAGCTTTTTTCTAAAATGCTGTCAGGAGAAGCCAAACCAATAGTGATTTGTGAAAAAGTTGATCTGGGACGATTTTCTTTTTTGAATGCCATATTCTATTAATTGATAATTTTTTAATTGATAATTCTTTAAGAGACAACCATTTTATACTAACTCAATAATTTATGAATGGTCAATGGTTAAATATTTCTATTTACCATTGACCAATTTTTTTATTATTCGAAAGTTAAGTCTAAACCTAATCCTCTCAATTCATGTACTAATACATTAAATGATTCAGGAACGCCTGGTCTTGGAATATTCTCACCTTTTACAATTGCTTCGTATGTTTTAGCCCTTCCGATGATATCATCCGATTTAAGTGTCAACAATTCTTGCAATATATTAGATGCTCCATAAGCTTCTAAAGCCCAAACCTCCATCTCACCAAATCTTTGACCTCCGAATTGAGCCTTACCACCTAATGGTTGTTGAGTAATCAAGCTATATGGTCCGATTGAACGAGCATGCATTTTATCATCCACCATGTGGTGAAGTTTAATTACATATATAATTCCAACGGTAGCCTTTTGATCAAAACGATCTCCAGTTTCTCCATCATACAAATAAGTATGTCCAAATTTCGGTAAACCTGCTTCAGTAATTTTTTCAGCAATTTCATCCACACTGGCACCATCAAAAATTGGCGTAGCAAATTTTAAACCTAATTTTTCACCAGCCCAACCTAATACAGTTTCATATATCTGACCTAGGTTCATACGACTAGGTACACCTAATGGATTCAATACAATATCAACCGGTGTTCCATCTTCTAAGAAAGGCATATCTTCTTGACGAACAATCTTTGCAACAATACCTTTGTTACCATGACGACCCGCCATTTTATCGCCCACTTTCAACTTACGTTTTACCGCTAAGTATACTTTTGCCAATTTTAAAACACCTGCTGGTAATTCATCACCAATACTGATATTGAATTTTTCTCTTTTGTATCGCCCTAATTCTTCATTAAATTTAATGCTATAATTATGAAGCAATATATTGATTAGATTATCCGTCTTAGCATCACCTGTCCATCCCAAAGGATTTACATTTAGATAGTCAATGTTAGCTAGATTTTTTTGGTTAAACTTCACCCCTTTTCCAATCAAAGATTCTCCAAAATTATTGCTAACACCTACGCTAGTCTTATCTTTCAACAAAGTAGTTAACTTATTAACTAACAATTCTAAAATATCATTTTCATTCTTCTCGTGCGTCTTTTCAATTTTATCAAGACTAGCTTTTTCTCTTACTTTAGAATTCTTATCTTTCTTGGCACGTTGGAATAATTTCTTATTGATAATTACCCCTTCAGTTCCGCTTGGAGCTTTCAAAGAAGCATCTTTTGCATCACCTGCTTTATCACCAAATATGGCACGTAACAACTTCTCTTCAGGAGTTGGATCGCTTTCACCTTTTGGAGTGATTTTACCAATGATGATATCGCCTTCTTTAATATGTGCACCAATGCGAATGATACCATTTTGATCTAAATCCTTTGTAGCTTCTTCACTTACGTTTGGAATATCAGGAGTTAATTCTTCTTCACCTAATTTAGTATCCCTTACTTCAGTTTCAAATTCACTAATATGGATAGACGTAAATAAATCTTCTTTAACAACTTTTTCAGAAATTACAATCGCATCTTCAAAGTTGTACCCTTTCCAAGGCATGAAGGCTACTTTTAGGTTACGACCTAAAGCCATTTCTCCACCTTTGGTTGCATAACCTTCTGTTAAGAAATCACCTTCCACCACTTTCTGTCCTTTAACTACAGCAGGGCGTAAGTTGATACAGGTTTCTTGGTTAGTACGAATAAATTTAGTAACCTTATAGATTTTTAAATCTTCTTCAAAGCTAACCAGCTGCTGCATTTCACTTCTATTGTAACGAACGTGAATTTCATTAGCATCTACATATTCAACTACACCAGTTCCTTCTGCATGTAACTGAATTCTTGCATCACGAGCTGCCTTTCCTTCTAAACCAGTTCCAACAATTGGAGATTCCAAACGAATCAATGGAACAGCTTGACGTTGCATATTCGATCCCATTAGGGCACGGTTAGCATCATCATGCTCAAGGAATGGAATCATCGAAGCACTTAAACCAACAATTTGGTTTGGTGCAACGTCCATATATTCAACTTCATTTTTATCTAAAATTGGGAAATCACCTGTTTGGCGACTCTTAATTCTATCTTCAACAAAGTTTCCTTTTTCATCCATTATAATATTAGCCTGGGCAATCTTAGCTAAATCTTCTTCTTCTGCACTTAGGAAAGTGATTTTTTTCAAATCTGCTCTTCCATCAGTTACTTTATGGTAAGGAGTTTCGATGAAGCCCATATCATTGATCTTAGCATGTACGCAAAGCGTAGAGATCAATCCAATGTTTGGACCTTCTGGAGTTTCAATAGTACATAGACGGCCATAATGAGAGTAATGCACATCACGTACTTCAAATCCAGCTCTTTCACGACTTAAACCACCTGGTCCAAGTGCGGAGATACGACGCTTATGCGTGATCTCACTTAAAGGATTGGTTTGATCTAAGAATTGTGATAATTGAGAGGTACCAAAAAATGAATTGATAACAGAAGATAAAGTTCTTGCATTAATCAAATCAACTGGAGTAAATACTTCATTGTCACGTACATTCATTCTTTCACGAATGGTACGAGCCATACGAGCCAAACCTACACCAAACTGTGCATATAATTGTTCGCCCACAGTACGTACGCGACGATTACTTAAATGATCAATATCATCCACTTCACTCTTTCCGTTGGTTAATTGAACCAATGTTTTGATAATAGCGATGATATCATCTTTGGTTAAAACTTTTTTCTCGATAGGGAAATTTAATCCTAAACGACGATTGATTTTATAACGACCTACTTCACCCAAATCGTAGCGTTTATCACTGAAAAATAATTTATCAATGATACCACGAGCTGTTTCATTATCAGGAGCATCCGCACCTCTTAATTGACGATAAATATGTTGAACGGCTTCTAATTCACTATTAGAAGTATCCTTATTTAAGGTATTGTAAATGATTGCAAAATCTCCACTCACTTCTTCTTTCTGAACGAATACACTCTTCACATCCATATCAACGATCATGTCAATATTTTCTTGATCCAACACTGTATCACGTTCTAAAACGATTTCATTCCTTTCGATACTCACTACTTCACCGGTATCTTCATCAACAAAATCTTCTACCCATGTTCTTAATACACGAGCAGCTAATCTTTTTCCAATATATTTTTGTAAGCCTTTCTTATCCACTTTTACTTCATCCGCCATACCAAACAATTCTAGTATGTCTTTATCGGTTTCAAAGCCAATAGAACGCAACAAAGTTGTTACAGGGAATTTCTTTTTACGATCAATATACGCATACATCACATTGTTGATGTCAGTAGCAAATTCCATCCAAGCTCCTTTAAAAGGAATCACTCTTGCAGAATAAATCTTTGTTCCATTAGGATGTACAGATTGTCCAAAGAACACACCTGGTGAACGATGTAATTGAGATACTACTACCCTTTCAGCTCCATTGATAACAAAAGTACCGCGTGGAGTCATGTAAGGAATGTTTCCTAAAAACACATCTTGAACAATCGTTTGAAAATCTACGTGTTCTTCATCGTTACAGCTCAAACGAAGTTTTGCTTTTAACGGAACAGCATAGGTTAATCCTCTTTCAATACACTCATCAATAGTGTAGCGTGGTGGATCAACAAAGTAGTCTAAGAACTCCAGTACAAAGATGTTTCTTGTGTCGGTAATAGGAAAGTTTTCCTTGAACACTCGAAATAATCCTTCGTTGTTACGCTTATCTGGCGTAGTTTCCAACTGGAAGTAGTCTTTAAATGATTGAATCTGGATTCCGAGTAAATCGGGAGTTTCCGCCAGCAATTCAATTTTTCCGAAATTGATACGCTGTGCAGCGGATGTTTTTGTTGCAGCCATATTGTAATTAAAACGTTTTAATGCTGAGAAGGTTCCTCCATTTCAAGTAGTAAACACGATGAATGCCACTAACCCGAAATTAAAGGACGGCAAAGGTAAGGAATAGTATTTAAATATAGAAATTCTATACTGATATTTTGCAATTTTGGTTTGATTTTTGCTAAAAAAAAGGACAAATAATGAAAAAGGCGGGTTTTATAGCTAAAAATGACCCTTTTTAATTATAAAAGTTGGGTAAACTTTAACTCTTTTAGATCCAATTTATCCCCTTTTTTGTACCCAATAAAGCGCTTTTTAGGAGAAAGTTAATTTTACATCGATTCCCCTACTCTTCTTGGGGGTAAAAATCTATTGAACTGATGGTTAGTTTTTACACTAACTGAAATGAAAAAAGCCGAAGATTGCTCTCCGGCTTTTAAAGCTATTTTGTTAACTTTTAAATTATGCTATTTCAACTTCAGCACCTGCTTCAGTTAACTTAGTTTTTAATTCGTCTGCAGTTGCTTTATCAACTCCTTCTTTAACTGGTTTTGGAGCGCCATCAACTAAATCTTTAGCTTCTTTCAATCCTAATCCTGTTAATTCTTTAACGATTTTAACGATCGCTAATTTGTTAGCACCAGCATTTTTCAAAATTACATTGAAAGATGTTTTTTCTTCAGCAGCAGCAGCTTCTCCACCACCGCCAGCACTTACTACTACTGCAGCTGCAGCAGGTTCGATACCGTACTCTGATTTTAAAAACTCTGCTAATTCTTGTACTTCTTTTACTGTTAAGCCTACTAGACTTTCAGCTAATTTTTTTACGTCTGCCATAATAAATAAATTTTTTCCGCCTTCATTGTTTTATACTCCGGCGGAGATTTAAAAAAATTGTTTTTTGCCTTTTAATTCCCATCCGGCCAGGGTAATATCATTCGATACACCAAAGTGTATTTTCATTGAAAAACTATTCTGCTGCTGGAGCTTCAGCTTCTGGAGCTACTGCTTCTGGAGCCGCTGGAGCAACCTCCTCAACTGGAGCTGCTGCTGTTTCAACCGCAACTTCTGCAACTGGAGCAGGTGCTGCAACGTTTTCAGCTGCCGCATCTTTATTTTGCAAAGCACCCAATACACGTTGAATAGGAGCTTGCAATAAGCCAATTACTTCACCAATTAATTCATTTTTAGTTTTGATTTTGGTAAGCGCAATCAACTGATTGTCACCCACAAAAACATCCCCATTAATAAATGCTGCTTTTAATTCAGGTTTTTCACCTTTGCTTTCTTTCCTAAAGCTGCTTAAAATCATTGCAGGATCTTTAGGATTTTCGCTGAATAATAAAGCGGTAACATTATGCAAAGAATCATACACGCCTGAATACTTTTCAGCATCAAGACTTTCTAATGCTTTACGGATAAGGGTATTTTTAGCCACCCTCATCTCTACTTGCTTATCAAAGCAATGGCTACGCAGGATGGATACCTGAGCAACGGTTAAACTTTCTGTATCGGTAATATAGAAATTATTGTATTGAGAAAATTTCCCTTTCAACACTTCTATTACGTCGTTTTTTTCCTGTTTTGTCATAACAAATATTTTATGTAAAAGCTTTCAATACTGCTTTTACCGTAATTAATTTTGAACCGATTTAGTATCAATTAAAATACCCGGACTCATGGTGCTTGCCATACTAACTCCTTTTAGGTAAGTTCCTTTAGAAGAGGATGGTTTAAGTTTTACGATAGCGCTAATCAATTCTAAACTATTTTCAGCAATTTTATCAGCACCAAAACTTACCCTTCCAATTGAAGCGTGAACGATACCCACTTTATCTACTTTAAAAGCGATTTTACCACCCTTTACTTCATTTACAGCATTGGCAACATCATTAGTAACCGTTCCTGTTTTAGGATTCGGCATTAAGTTACGTGGTCCTAGCACTTTACCCAATTTACCAATTTTAGGCATTACAGAAGGAGTAGCGATGATCACATCTACCTCTGTCCATCCAGCTTCGATTTTTGTAATAAATTCATCTAGACCAACAAAATCTGCACCCGCCGCTTTAGCAGCTTCTTCTTTATCAGGTGTACAAAGTACTAATACCTTTTTAGTTTTACCAGTTCCGTGAGGTAATGAAACCGTACCACGAATAGCTTGGTCAGCTTTTTTTGGATCTACTCCTAATTTGATATGCAAATCAACTGAACTATCGAATTTTGTTGTATTAATTTCTTTCACTAAGGCACAAGCTTCTTTTAAAGTATAAGCTTTATTAATATCAACCTTAGCGTTTGCTAATTTTCTTTTTTTAGTAATCATTTTCTAAAATATTTTGTGGTTGATAATTAATTTTCCCAAGGAGCTTTTCCGTCAACGGTTAAACCCATACTACGTGCAGTTCCCGCTACCATACTCATAGCACTTTTTAAAGTAAAAGCATTTAAATCTGCCATTTTATCCTTAGCGATTTCTTCTACTTGTGCCCAGGTAACTTTACCCACTTTTACGCGGTTAGGTTCTTTACTACCACTAGTAATTTTTGCTGCATCCATTAATTGGATAGCTGCTGGCGGAGTTTTAATAATAAATTCGAAAGACTTATCAGCGAAAACGGTGATAAGAACGGGAAGTACCTTCCCTGGTTTATCTTGGGTTCTTGCATTAAACTGTTTGCAGAACTCCATGATGTTTACACCTTTAGAACCTAATGCAGGTCCGATTGGGGGTGCCGGATTAGCTTGTCCTCCTTTACATTGGAGCTTGACATAGCCGGAAATTTCTTTTGCCATGTAATAATTTTTTTTGGTGATAACGTGCCGATAATGATCGACACTCCCAATTCAATAAATTCCTATAAGAACTATTTGGGGCGGCAAAGGTAAGGTA
>CANCRO010000087.1 GCA_947380605.1 Chitinophagaceae bacterium | reverse complement strand
GACAATTTCTTTGCTTTATAATCTGCTTCAATAGGATTATAATAGGCATCAAATTTTTCTCTTTGAGCAGCATTCATTCTAGAAACTGTTGGATCAGTATTTCTATTTTTTCCAAGCATTTTTAAGTCCGACCCAATCACCATTGTTTTATCAATGGTCATATCCTGGGCTTTAGCAGCAGCCCTAGTATTGTAGGAATCATAAAAATTATGAGGGTAAGGGAAATTAACTGATTCAAATTTACCCATGTCGGTAGTGTCGGGAAACCAAGACCGGTGGGTAGCTTTATGGCCGATCACTAAACAAAAGGGTTTAGAGGTATCCCTACCATCTAACCAATTTTCCGAAAAATCTTCAATCAAATTGGAAACATATCCCTCAATTCTTTTAGAACTCCCATCCATCATTAAAAAATCAGGATTATAATAATGTCCTTGACCAGGAAGTACTTGCCAAAAATCAAACCCTTGCGGTGCTGAACCTAGATGCCATTTTCCAATCCAGGCGGTTTGGTAACCACCCATTCTTAACTCTTTTATAAATGTATTTTGACTTCCATTAAATTGTACACGTTCATTATCATAAAAACCATTTTTATGACTGTATTTCCCGGTCAATATCACCGCCCTACTTGGGCCACAAATGGAATTAGTAACATAGGCTTTTTTGAATAAGACACCTTCTTTTGCAATGCGATCAATATTAGGAGTTGCCATTAGCTTACTTCCATAAGCACCAATGGCCTGATAAGCATGATCATCAGAAACAATTATTAAAATATTGGGTTTCTTTTGAGCATTGACTAGTAGAGAACAAAAAACTAGTACTCCACTAAGGGTACTAACAAAATTAAATTTCATATCATAAGGATTGATGAATGAAGTAATATTTTAAACAACACCAAAATAGCTATATAAAAATATTATTGAAATATACAGCATTATAAGAAATCAACCATAAAATAAGTGAAGGTTTAAATCAAAATCTATATAATCAATAGCTTATTTATTTTTTAAATCTTTTGAAGTAGCCAAAGCCAATACCCTTCCCTGTTTCCCCACTGCAGTATAAAAATGATAGACTACACCCTTCCATTTAATGACCCAGGGTTTATGGGCATATTGATTATCGTATGGCTCAGAGGGTGTCACCAAATCATCTCCCTCCCAATTAGTCCAATGGACTAAATCATAAGAACAAGCAAATCTTTCAAAAGCACCTGGCTTCCAAAATGCGCCAAAATAAAACATGACATACAAGTTATTCATCTTAGCTATTTGAGCATCACCGCAAATGCCTTTATATTTAGTCAATACTGGATCTTTAGTAAATCTTTTCCATGAAATCATATCATCAGAAACGGCCATACCAATACTCTCATATTTAGCAGTGTCCCCTTTGGCATTATAGTACATTACAAATGGATGGCCTGTCAACTTTTTTTTATCTCTAATCACTAAACTTTTATAAATTATTTTATTGTCATACCATTTAGCATCCGAATCAGTAGGCTGAAGGATTGGCTTAGTCAAGGTTTCCCATTCCATTGGGTTTGTAAGAACAACATTGGAGGCCATTCCCACTCCTAAAACACCCGCTTCATACCCTTTTGTTTTTCCTCCCAAATAAGACATCCAATATTTATCATTAAATTTCTCTACTCTATAGTTACCGCCCCAATTAATATCGACTAAAGACATATAGCCTGCTTTTTGATTAGCATCCCACGAATCAGGCGAAAAGGAAAGAATTTTACCCGTTGACTTCCAATTCAATAAATCTTTACTCTGCGCCATCCAGGTCTCATAGCCTTTTCCGTCAAACACAATGTAGGTCATATACCAAATTCCATTATCAAAAAAAATTGTTGGACTATCCAATAATTTAGTAGAATCAGGATGTTTAAAAATGATACCATATTTATAAGGTGTTTTGATTTCTTTATAAATATTTTTCATTGTAGACTTAGATACAATGGTGGATATATTTTTAGCATCAGGAGAAGATTGAATAGACTGTGCAATAACCTCAAGCTGAAAAAATATTAAAATAAACAGCAAGAATTTTTTTATATCAATCATACATAAAATTAATTTACTTTTTAAACTTTATTTTTCCAATGCATCCCACAATATTTCAACTGGGTGAAGGGCAATACGATGGGAACCATCTTTAATCTGATGTCTACAAGAAGTTCCAGCTGCAGCAACAATCGTATCAGATGAAAAATTTCGAACCGAAGGAAACAATACTAGCTCTCCTACTTGCTGGGAAACTTCATAATGTTCTTGCTCATAACCAAATGATCCAGCCATCCCACAGCATCCAGAGGGAATAAAATTAACTTGATAATTTTTGGGAATACTTAACATAGTATTGCTAAAATGTTGTGATGACAATACTTTTTGATAACAATGACCATGTACAGCAATTGTTTTATAGTCTTTTATAAATAGAGCTTCAGTTATATTTCCCTTTTCGTATTCATTAGCTATAAATTCTTCAATAGTGAAGCTTTGTTTAGACAATAGCAAAGCTTTCTCTTTATTTAAAGGGCTAGCTAAATCAATATACTCATCTCTGAAACTCAAGATCGCAGAAGGTTCAATGCCAATTAAGGGGATATCATCACTAATTACTGATGACAATAAATCAATATTTTGATTAATGATTTCTGCAGCTTGTTTTACTAATCCTTTTGATAATAAACTTCTCCCGCTTTCAACATGTTGAGGAATCAATACTTCATAGCCCATTTTTTGAAGCAATTGAATAGCTTTTTTTCCAATTTCAACATCATAATAATTGGTAAACTCATCACAGAAAAAATACACTTTCCTTTTATAATTAGCTTCCTTGTTGACCTGCTTGTTATACCATGTAGTTAAGGTAGCAGAAGATAATAAAGGAATACTTCTGTCAGGATGAAAACCTACCAATCGATTAGCAATTTTTCGAAAAAAAGGATTCCCATAAATAAAATTATAAATAAGGTAGAATTTAGAAGCCCATTTCATTTGTCTAGAAAAATTGCCAATTAATTTAGATCTGAATGGAACGCCATTTTGATCATGATAATGTTGCAAAAATTCAGCCTTCATTTTAGTAATATCCACCCCTGAAGGACATTCAGTTTTACATCCTTTACAACTCAAACATAAATCCATTACCTCCTTTATTTCCTCCTGATTAAAGGGGTCTACAAGCTGTGGATCACTTAAAAATTGTCTTAGAATATTAGCCCTTGCTCGAGTGGTATCTTTTTCATTACGGGTTGCCATATAACTTGGACACATCAAACCACCAGTAATCTCTGTCTTTCTACAGTCGCCCGAACCAGAACATTTTTCTGCAAGTCGAAGGATTGTCCCTTGAGATGAAAAGTCAAAATAAGTAGATGTAGCAGAGGGCGTTTTATCCCATTGCACCCTCAACTGATCCGTCATAGCAGGAGTAGCAGTAATCTTTCCTTGATTGAAAATATTTTTAGGATCAAATAAAAATTTTACTTTTTTGAAAAGATCATAAGTTTCATTACCTACCATAGTTGAAATATATTCTCCTCTTAATCTACCATCACCATGTTCACCAGATAATGAACCCTTATATTTTTTTACTAATTGAACTGTTTCAGCTAGAATAGCTCGAAA
Source organism: Chitinophagaceae bacterium (assembly GCA_947380605.1). GTDB lineage: Bacteria > Bacteroidota > Bacteroidia > Chitinophagales > Chitinophagaceae > Ferruginibacter. Next base: position 7,805 of record CANCRO010000087.1, on the reverse strand, counting down.
TAATTTTACTCCCTCTTCCGTCTTTAAATTAAGCATTGGTTCTACATGCAATTCTCCAGCACCTGCATGCGCATAGTAAGATGCATTCACCTGATACTTATTTAAAATAAGTTGAAGCTCTTTGATATATTCTGGTAAATCTTCTGGAGCTACTGCGCAATCTTCGATTAAATTGACAGGTTGTAAATCTCCTTTTAAATTTCTTAATAATCCAAGTCCAGCCTTTCTAACATCCCAGGCAAACTTAGTGTCGGAATTAAATAAAACTGGAAATGCATATCCAAATCCTTCGTCTTGTAAATGACTAACCAATCGATTAGCCATATCATTTACTATTTCGAAACGATCAGCCATAAATTCCACCATCAAAATAGCTGCTGGATCACCTTCAATAAAAAAGCAATTTTTCTTAAACTCTGGATGTTCCTTTGTAAAATTCATAATATAACGATCTACCAATTCAGCTGCCATTGGCTTATGTGATAGCGCTACCCTATTAGCTCTTAGCGCTTCATCAATAGAGTTACAATGCACACAGACCAATGCAATTTCCGATGGAGGAAGATCAATCAGTTGCAGTTTGATTGATGTCGTAAAAGCAAGGGTACCTTCTGAACCAGCCAAAAGCTGACATAGGTTAAAAGAAGATCCATCAGTAGTAAATGGCTCCATAGCTAAAATACTATCTAATGCATAACCAGAGTTTCTTCTTACAACGGAAGCTTTTGGAAAGTGTTGCCTTATCAGTTCTTGATTTTTTTGATTGGAAAGTAAATGATAAAGGCCATCATAAATATCTTTTTTTAGTCCATCAGCGTTATTTGTTTGAATGGATTCATTTTTAAATGTTACTTCAGATCCATCGCTCAATAGCGCATTTACTGCTAACAAATTTTCTCGAACAGATCCCCAAACGATACTATGCAAACCACAAGAATTATTTCCAACCATTCCTCCTATCATTGCCCTGTTGGCAGTAGAGGTTTCAGGACCAAAAAATAACCCATAAGGATGTAAATAATGATTTAAGTCATCTCTAATAACTCCGGGCTGAACCATGACCCATTTTTCTTTTTCATTGATTACTACAATTTTATTAAAATACTTGGAAATATCCACTACTATTCCTTTTCCAACTACTTGACCAGCCAATGAAGTACCAGCAGCTCTTGGAATTAATGTTATTGAATGGGTATTAGCAAAAGCTATTAAAAGCTTAATATCATCTGTATCTTTTGGAATTGCCACTGCCAAAGGCTTTTCTTGGTAAACAGAAGCATCGGTAGAATAAGCCAATAACTGGGTTTGATGCAATGAACTAAAATCATGAAAAAGTTCACCATTTATCTGTTTTGCGAGAAGTTTTAAATGATTTTGCATAAAATGTGATCCAACTAAAACAGACATTTATTCTTATATATTCCCTTAATAAACGAAGCTACAATAGTTAAGCTATTGATAAATTATTTATTACTTTTTTTGCTTGGAAACTTTTAAATATCCAATATTTAAATAATATGAAAGAGAAATGTCAATGGTTATGAGCAAAAAAGTATTTGAATAAATTAAAATTTAGTAATTTAAAGTATTAAAATTGAAAATAGAGGGATATGGTTACCCCTCAAAAAATTTCAACCGATTTTTTAATTTAAACTTAGGCAATATCATTAAAAATCAATATTTTTAAAAATGAAAGAGTTACTTCAAAATTGACTCTTTTATTAAATTGTTGGAGCATAATGAAAAAAAACATTTACATACAGTTTTTGTTAGGATTAATTTTGATATGCACTTCATTCATTGAGTCTAGTGCTCAAATCACTGTAAAAATTGGTAACCAGACATGGACAACTAAAAATTTAGAAGTAACTAAGTATCGAAATGGTGATGACATTCCTCAAGTTCAAGATGCCAATGCTTGGGCAAAATTAACTTCTGGTGCTTGGTGCTATTATGAAAACGTAGATTCCAATGGAGCGACTTATGGTAAATTATATAATTTATATGCTGTTTTAGACCCTCGTGGTTTAGCTCCCAATGGTTTTCATATTCCTTCTGATAAAGAATGGACTACCCTCACAGATTATCTAGGTGGTAAAGAAGAAGCGGGTGTTAAAATGAAAGAAGCTGGAACTGCTCATTGGCCTAGCCCAAATACTGGTGCTACTAATAGCAGCGGTTTTACTGGTCTTCCTGGAGGATACCGCGATGACAATGGTGCTTTTTCAAAATTGCGTATCAATGGCTACTGGTGGAGTTCTACCGAAGGTTTTACCTATTTTGCTTGGAATCGTTATCCAGATACACTTTATGGATTGGAAGCACGAGACTTTGGCTTCAAAAGCTATGGAATGTCTATTCGCTGTATAGCAGACTAAACATGTAATAAACTCTTTCCAAATTTTTCTCAAAAAGGTTAATTAGTTATTTTTGTCAATTTACTTTTAGTAAAGCTCAATTGATAAAAATGAATAGTATTAGTAATAGAAAATAAAATCAATTAACTTTTTCCAGTTCTTCAGTTGTTGAGGAAAAATATATAGATAAATAATAGCAGATTTTTATTTAATCAGCAATGCAACGTACTGACATTCCGCTACGCTCAAAATCATCAAACCTTCCAATAACCGTATCATTGGAATACAAGAAACGGTTCCAACCAAGTATTTTACTTCCTCCCTCTGATGAACTCCAAAACATAGCGTAATTACCTAAAAAACCAAAATTACCCCCACTATAACGGTAACCTCCGGGAAGTGCAGTAAAACCGCTGCTATTTATTGCTCCGGTATTGGGTGATTTCCAATGGACTATTCCCTTTTCTTTTAATTTACCCCCTGCTATATCTGTACCACCTAAAAAATCGATTAGAATAGTCCACTCAGCATCAGTTGGAATATGAAATCCTTGCGGCGCTAAACCTCTTTTATCCATTACAGCAAACAAATTATATAATTTACCATAAATGGTTCCATTGGAAGTTTTATTCTGATAATAGCACCAAGCTCCAGTGGTCAATTTAGCCCATTCAGTAGCATCTTCAACATATGGAATTTCATCACCATTTCGATACTTAGTTACTTCTAAATTTTTAGTTGTCCATTTTTGAGTACCAATTTTGACTGTTACTTGGCTTTTACTCTCCATCACTAAACCTAATAGAAAAGTAATCATTAAAATAGTATTGAACTTAATTTGATTTTTCATTATCTAAAGCTTAAGTACTAAACAGGCAAGAAATTTAATTATATGATTACAAATAACAAATATCCTATTTTAATAACAAATTTCAATAAACCTATAGTAATATCATCAGTTAAAACTGAAAAGATAAATTAACAATCAAGCAAACCAATGCAAAAAATTGATTTGTTTTAAATTCATCAACTACCAGAAAACAGTGTATAATGCAGAAAGAATTCCAACAATAATAATGGATCCAATAGCAAAACCCGAAGTTATTTTAAACATCGAGGTATCAATCTCAATTGCGTGAGTATCGTTTTCTTTTTTAGGCATCAGAAGACTCATTGATATCATAATTAAAACAATAGCCACAAAATCTATGGTCATTCTATCTAAAAAAGGATAATCAGGAAAAGCGCCATTAGACCAAACTGGTAAAAATTTCAATATTGTTGAAATAGGTATCGTTAATAAAGCACCAGCCATAGCAGCATTAGCGGTAGTTTTTTTCCAGAAAAATCCTAACAAAAATATCGCTAAAACACCTGGAGATATAAAACCTACATATTCTTGAATAAACTGATACGCTTGATCAAGGGACTTTAAAGCGGGAGTGACTATACCTGCAATTACCATTGAAATAATAACCGCCCATCTTCCCACCAAAACCATCTTACGTTCAGTAGCTTCTTTATTAAAAAATTTCTTATAAATATCTAATGAAAAAATAGTTGAAATACTATTTGCTTTTCCAGCTAATGAGGCAACAATAGCAGCAGTTAGCGCAGCAAATGCAATACCTTTTAACCCAGCAGGCAACAAATTCATTAATGTTGGATAAGCATGATCGGGTTTAATGATACCAGCGCCATCAGACATTTCTTGTTGAAATAATCCTTTACTATGAAGAACATACATAACAATACCTGGCAATACCGCAATTACAGGAACCAATAACTTTAAAAAAGCAGCAAATAATATCCCTTTACGAGCAGTCTTCAAATCAGCTCCCAATGCACGTTGTACGATATATTGATTACATCCCCAATAGGCTAGGTTATTAATTAACATCCCTCCAAATAAAACTGATAAGCCTGGAAGTTCTTTATAATATTTATTAGAAGAATCAAAAATCATATGAAAATGACCAGGTGCTTCTGAGCGTAAAATAGAAAGGCCCTTGAAAATATCTTTACCGAAACCATATTGCTCTGATAATAAAGAGAGCGCAAGATAAGTAGTCACCAATCCCCCAATTATTAAAACAATTACTTGAATTACATCGGTATAACCAATTACTTTCATTCCACCCAAAGTAACTACCATTGAAAATATTACTAAGCCAACTATACACCACTCAAAACTAATCGTAGATATCGAAGAGATAGCTAACGCTCCTAAATAAATAATTGAAGTGAGATTAACGAATACATAAACCAGTAGCCAAAAAACTGCCATGATGGTACTTACTTTATCGTTGTACCGCCTTGACAAAAATTGAGGCATTGTAAAAATCTTATTTTTAAGATAGATAGGTATTATAAAGATGGCTACAATAATCAGTGTAGCAGCTGCCATCCATTCATAAGTAGAAATGGCAAGCCCTAAAGCAAAACCTGATCCAGACATACCTATAAAATGTTCAGCTGAAATGTTTGAAGCAATCAAAGAAGCGCCTATCGCCCACCAAGTAAGTGATCCTTCTGCAAGAAAAAAGTCTTTCGAACTAGCTGTAGCAGATTTTTTTTTGTGATAAATATAATATCCGTAGGAAGAAACAGCAATAAAGTAAATAAAGAAAACAATGTAATCGGCAAGCTGTAGTTTATTCATATGCAAGTTTTGAAGGTAGAAATATTCTTAAATCTTTAATAGCATAACAATAATAAACTATTTTTTATTTATTCAACGTTTTTGGGATAAAAAAAAGAGGCTTATCAATAGTATTTTTATATTGATAAGCCTCTTTGTAAAAATGAATTAAAGAAACTTCAACACTTCTTTTCCCATTGCTTCGGTTCCTAATATTTTATCAGAAGCTGTAGTCGAATCAGCAATATCACGTGTACGATACCCCTCTTTCAATACTTTATCAACTGCACTAATTACTAATTCTGACTCGGCCTTCATTCCAAAAGAGATATCCAATAATAAAGCAACCGACAATATAGAAGCCAAAGGATTAGCAACTCCCTTTCCAGTAATATCATGGGCTGAACCATGAATAGGTTCATAAACACCCGTTCCATCTCCAATGGAAGCAGAAGCGAGCATACCCATAGAACCAGCAATTTGAGATGCTTCATCAGTCAAAATATCTCCGAATAAATTAGCCGTCACTACTACATCAAAACGACAAGGATCTTTTATCAAAAGCATAGCAGTAGAATCTACAAATTGATGTTCTACTTCCACATCTGGATATTCAGTAGCTAATTTTTGAATCTCTTCTCTCCATAAGCGACTTGTTTCTAACACATTTGCCTTATCTACAGAACATAATTTTTTTCTTCTTGTCCTAGCAGCTTCAAAAGCTTTCATTCCTATTCTTTGAACCTCATAACGACTATACTCAGCTATATCATAAGCAGTATCACCATTGTTTTTTCTTCCTTTCTCACCAAAATAAATATCTCCAGTAAGTTCTCTAAAAAAAAGTATATCTGCACCTTTTAAAATTTCAGGCTTGATACTAGAAGCAGACAATAATTCATCGAATAATTTAATAGGACGAAGATTAGCATACAATCCTAATTCTTTTCTCATCTTTAACAATCCTTGCTCAGGTCGAACTTTAGCAGAAGGATCATTATCATATTTCGGATGACCTACAGCACCAAAAAGTACGGCATCCGAATTTTTCATTTTTACTAAAGACTCGTCAGGTAAAGGATTACCAGTAGCTTCAATAGCCACATGACCTATTAATGCTTCATCGTAAGTAAATTCGTGACCAAACTTAGTCGCAATTTTATCCAGTACTTTTTTTCCTACCGCCGTTACTTCCTGACCTATTCCATCTCCTGGAACGATGAGTATATTTTTTTTTGCCATTTTAATTTGTTGGATTGTATGATGAATTATCAAATAGTATTTAACATTTTTTCAGTTGCTTTAATTGCAGCCACGGTCTGATCACTATCTAAACCTCTTGTTTTAAATTCTTTTCCATTATGCAGCCAAGAAATAATTGTTTCGCACAAAGCATCTGATTTACCACCTGGAGGTATACGAACGGTATAATCAACCAATAACGGCAATTCAATTTTCTTTAGTTTATAAATTTTCTTCAATGCATTTACAAAGGCATCATATTGTCCATCGCCTTGCGCATGCTCTTCAAAAAACTCACCGTTGATACTAATATGTAAGGTAACCGAAGGTTTTAAATCTTTGGAATGAGTCAATACATAATTATTAATCTGTACTTTTTGTTCTAAGCTATTGCTATCTAAAATATCAGAAATAATATAAGGCAAATCAGCCTGTGTAACCATTTCTTTTCTATCACCCAATTCAATTACTCGTTGGGTAACTTTCTTTAAATCAGCATCTGATAACTGAATCCCTAATTGTTGTAAATTATTATCGATATTGGCTTTACCACTCGTTTTACCCAATGCATATTTTCGCTGACGACCAAATCGTTCAGGCATTAAATCATTATAATAAAGGTTATTCTTTTTATCTCCATCTGCATGTATACCTGCTGTTTGAGTAAATACATTCTCTCCTACAATGGGTTTATTAGCAGAAATTCTAAATCCAGAAAAAGCTTCTACTAATTTACTAGCCGTGTATAAAGATTTTTCTACCAAATTCGTTTTTACTTCAGGAATAAAATCATTTAAAACAGCAATTGCACTGGCTAATGGTGCATTACCAGCCCGCTCCCCCATTCCATTAACAGTAAGATGAATCCCATGCGCTCCCGCTTTCACCGCTTCCATCACATTAGCAATACTTAAATCGTAATCATTATGTGCATGAAAATCAAAATGTAAAGTTGGATAACGTTTAACTAATTCCGACACATATTCAAATGTTTCAGAGGGAATTAATACACCCAAGGTATCGGGCAATAAAACTCTCTTGATGGGTTGATTTTGGATGAAATCTAGGTACTTTAATACGTATTCTTTTGAATTACGCATGCCATTACTCCAGTCTTCCAAATATACATTACACTGTAAACCTTTTTGGGTAGCTAATTGAATCAGGTTAGCAATTTCTCCAAAATGTTCTTCCGGTGTTTTTTTCAACTGGTGAGTAAGATGGTTTAGAGAACCTTTGGTTAATAAGTTCATCACTACTGCTCCAGCCTCCAACATCCAATTTACAGAAGTTGCGCCATCTACAAATGTTAACACCTCTACTTGATTGATAAAACCATTCGCACGAGCCCAATCGGTAATTTTTTTTACAGCATTAAATTCACCTTCTGATACTCTGGCAGATGCAATTTCAATTCTATCAACTTTAACTTCAGTTAATAATAATTGAGCGATTGTTAATTTTTCAGAAGCTGAAAAAGACACCCCACTAGTCTGTTCACCATCACGAAGTGTGGTATCCATTATTTCAATATGCCGAGTGGTCTTTTTCAAATGATTGCAGCG
>CANCRO010000086.1 GCA_947380605.1 Chitinophagaceae bacterium | reverse complement strand
TCTTGCAGTTCAGAATTGTCTACATTATTTATCTCATATATATGAGAAGGAGTATTTGCAGCAGGAACACTTAAAAAAGGCTCAAATTCCACCTTCGGTGCATTGTAATTTAAAGTTTGATCATAGATACTTTTTAGGATCTTATTTTTATCGGACGAACCTAAATAATTATTTTTAAAATCAATCGTTTTATCTGTTCCGTAAACACCAAAATTTGCTGCATGAACCACCGTATCGGTGATATTATCAATTAAATAATTAAAAGCAAAACTGTTGTTGTCAATTTTAGGATTAAATCTTGAAAACAATTGATCTACCCTTCCGTATAAAATATTAGTAGAAATATTATAATTCTTAAACCCATATATACTATTTCCTACAATCGTATTATTACTTATCTCAAAATTGATATGGTCGCTTTTAAGATCTTCAAAATATATAGCTGCATTATTACTAGAAAAAATATTATTTCTTACTTTAAAATCTATATAGCTTGAATCCAAATTAAAATTAAAAGGAGGATTTAATACCTGGATAATCGATACTTTTCCGATATTATTAATAAAATAATTATCGCTTACATTCACTCCTGATCTTTGCCAACCAAAATCAAAAAACAAAGGCAACTGTAAGGATTTGAAAGTTGTATATTGAATATCAATTTTACTATTTCGATTTGAATCGATACCTCTAATTACCAAACCCACGCCTTCCAAATTGGATTTTCCATAAATCTCAATTTTGTTATTCTGCTCTCCCTTAATATTCACTGCTCCTTCACAAACAATTATACCTGGCTCAATTAACTCAATCTTCGCCCCAGGCTGTATATCCAATTCTCCTTTTACCGTTACAACATTTTTTATAACATGAAGTCCTGACTTCATTGAGAGACTAGGATAATTTCCAGAAAGTGTATCCTGAGAAATCGCTTTTGCAGATATAAAAATAAAACCTATCATCAAAATAGGCTTTAAATTAATTCTCAAGGATTGGAATTTTATAAACATTTTTATTAGTTTTCTATCTTAGGCAGTTAATCTATTATTTTATAAATAATAGGGGCTGATGTTCTTGAAGAGCCATCTACTAAAGACATATTTACATTATCGAAAATTAATAAATCATTTTTCTTAAGTGCGCCTAAAACTTTTTGAGTAGGAGATTGAAATAATTCTCCATAATTATTTACAGCTTCTTCTTCTTTACCATTATGAATACGTATTACTTTATAACTATTAATTCTACCGGGAAAAAAGTTTAAATTATTAATCTCCAATTTAGCTTCAAGCCTCTCTGCACCTAATAAATCTTTTACGTTAATGGCATAATTACTTAAATTATCTCCCCTCACTTTAACAATTGGATCTGGAATTGGATTTACATTAATTTTCTTTTCAAATAATACCTTCTTTTCTTTTCTTAAATCATAAAAACGAAGCATATACTCCCCAGTCTTATTAAAAACAACTCTGTAATTATTATTCGCCTTCACGATATTTACTTTAGGCAAAATTTCAACCTCAAAATCCTTTCCCATTAAAAAATCAAAATCACTTAGCAAGGTATTATTTAACCCTACAAAAATATTTTCAGTATGTAGTGATGCTAAAATCTTTTTAAACAAGTCATCAAATACTTGATCGTTTACACTAATTACTTTTTGACCAGGTTTGATAATTTCCTCCTCTTTATATTCTTTAATACTAGCCTTGAGGACATATAGCTTGGGATTAAACTGAGAAAAATAAGTAGGTTGGTAGCCAATCTCTGCTAATGCAGCTTCCTGATATAAAAGTTGAGTTTTAGTTAATAACAACTTTATACGTTCTAACTGCATATAACTAATTGCAGAAGGCTTATGCATAAACAAATAATAATCCCATTTTTCTTCTTTGCCTTTTATTGTAGTCACAATTTTTTCAATTGGTATCAAAGAGTCTAAAGAAGTTTGCAGTTTAAAAGGCGATTTTTTAATAAAGTCAGACAAATCAAATAAATCTTTTTCTAATACAATAACCCCACTATCAGACTTTAAAATCTCTTCAATTAAATTACGGCTATTGAACTGCCGAAGAAGCGTAGTTCCTTCTTTGGCAAACTCATCATCCACATGCTTCAAAACACCAGTAACCACTTGATTACTTAATTTTAGCCTTGTCCTAATTTTTAGATACGCATCAGCTTTTAAACTTTTAGCTAACAAATCTTTATTGTCATCAATAATCTTATTACTGATATCTACTTTTTTTAGTTCTTCTTTTTCAATTGATTGAATGGACTTAATCGTATAAGTATTAGAATCTAAAACTGATATCTTAATATTAATTACTGAAAAACAAATAAATACAATGTACAAAAGACTTATAATCTGGTATCTTTTGACGTCAACATGCCCTTCCGCCATAGATTAAAATTTAAGAATTTTGATATTGTTTATATAATAATACAAAAGCTAATTGAGCACCACTTGGACTTGTATTTGTTTTTGTCAAATGATAATTCAACTTATCGAACACTTCTTTTTTAGATTCTTGCTCATTCAAATTAAATACCTGTAATAAATTATATTTTGCTGCAACATTATCTGCAACTAATTTTTCAATTATTAAATGAATAAATCCTAAGTTTTCTAATTCGCCATTCACAAACAACTCATTCAAGTTTACGCTGTATTCGTTCTTTTGGCCAAAATATATTATTTCAGCATTATAATTGACTACATCTTCTAGTCCAATCGATTTATTTTCATTAATTGTTATTTCAAGTAATTCCTTTAATAACTGCGCACCACTATATATATTGCTAAATGAAATAGCAGATTGAACTAATAATTTCAAATAGGAATAACCATCACTCGTTTCATAATTAAACTTGATTTTTTTAAACTTAGTCCATAGTTTTTTCTTCAACTCGTCTGAATAAGGTTGAATCAAACTAACAAGAGAGTTTAATTCATTTTCATTTTTTATATCTATTTTTTGAATTAAATATTCCAATAATGACTGACCTTTAAGTTTTATAGAACTCTCCAAAAATTCTATATTAGGACAAACTATTAATTTTTTGTTGTAATAATTATTTACATGAGAAATAACAGCTTCATCTTCTCCACCAAATATCTGAATTTCTCCTTGACTCTTTGGTCGAATTTGTAATGAATCAGATTCACCCTCTATAATTAAATTTTCAAAAAAAGAATTGAAATTAATCATTGAAAAAGCGTTGCACAAAAGTTCAATATCATTTAGATCAATACTATGAGGCTTTTCTAGAACAAGCTTATTAAGTTCTGGAACAGGTAATTTAATTGGAAATTGTAGTAAAAAAGGTAAGGCCTCTTTATTGGGTAATTTTTTATCAAAAATCCTTTTAAATAATAGACTCAAACGAGTATACTCTTCAGATGATAATCTATCCCATGTAGGCTGGAAAAATAAATCCTTTGCTATACTCAAAATATCCATTTGTTCTAGTTGCCATAAAGAATGTGAACCATTATTAGCAGTAATGTTAGGATTATTGATATCAATGGAAATATTTTTCTCACCATTATTTAAGCTTTGAGCATTTGAATAATCACCATTACCAGTTTGAATATTAATGTATGCGTCTGTACCAGAACCATTTCCAATTCCTAGTGATGAAGCGTTCATTTTTGCACCTGAAGCTATACCCTCTAGACCATCTGCAACTTTTGATAATGTGGCCTCAGTAGCTACTTCTGTATCTTTTTTAACTTCTACAAACTTGATTGCTGATACCCCAAATACAACAGCCTCAATTGCCAATCCTCCTGTAATCAATAAATCCTGCAAAGGCCACTCTAATAATTTTGCAATTACACCGATCAGAATCACAACTGCAGCACCACTGTAAAAAAGGTTAAAAATATCTAGTTTTTTAGTCTTTGACATTAGTATAATTTTTTTTCAAATTTATATGATTTTTAACAGTTAAAATCATTGAAATCAGAAATTGTCAATAATGTTTAAATCTTTTTTAAAAAATTTATAAAAAAAAGTTTAATATATTTAAAATATTTAAATATGCATCACAAATCATTTTAAATATTTTTTTAATACAAAGATTCAATCAAAAAGTTTTGAATCTTAGCAGATCAAACCACTAAAGGCAATTACTTATTCAAGCAGATTACAATAAAGACAAGAATTTCAGCGGATACAAAAAAAGGTAACCTTTTGAAAGATTACCTGTATGCAATTACTGTCGGGAAGACAAGATTCGAACTTGCGACCCCTAGACCCCCAGCCTAGTGCGCTACCGGGCTGCGCTACTTCCCGAAATACCTAAATTCCCAGTTTGAGTAAATTTTGAGACAACATAGCATATATAATTCATATATATAAACGCCTCAATAATAAGCCACGCAAAAGTAATTTAAATTTTCAATTCCAAAAACAACAACAAATTGTAACTTAGCGCAACTTTATAATTCATGAGCGTTTTAATCAAGCAGGCCACCATCGTAAGTAAGGGTTCTCCTCTTAATGGAAAGCGGAAAGATATTTTGATCCAAAATGGAATCATTACCTCTATAGCTGACTCAATCAAACCATCGGCAGAAAGAATAATTGAAGAAGAAGGATTACACATCAGCATAGGATGGATGGACTCATTCGCTCAGTTTGGTGATCCAGGATTTGAATACCGCGAAACCATTGAAAGTGGAACTAAAGCTGCCGCATCAGGCGGATTTACAGAGATCTTAATTACACCCAATACCAATCCAGTAGTTTCTACTAAATCTCAAGTAGAATATATTATTCAAAAAACGACTACTGCAGGCGTAAAAGTTTACCCTATTGGAGCCATCACAAAAAATGCAGCAGGTAAAGAATTAGCTGAAATGTATGATATGGCCAATTCGGGAGCCATTGCTTTCAGCGATGGACTCAATTGTATTCAAGATGGAAGCTTATTACTTAAAGCACTTCAATACGTTAAAACCATTGATGGGACAGTCATTCAGCTACCTGATGATAAAACGATTGGTACGAATGGACTCATTAACGAAGGTATTATTTCTACACAGCTAGGTCTTCCAGGAAAACCAGCTATGGCAGAGGAAATTATGGTTGCCCGAGATATTGAACTGACCAATTATGCTGCTAGCAAATTGCATTTTACTGGTATCTCTTCTTCCAAGAGCCTTGAACATATTAAGCAGGCAAAAAGTGCAGGAATAAAAATATCTTGTTCGGTTACCCCTTATCATTTATTTTTCACTGATGATGACTTACAACAATATGATACTAATTTAAAAGTAAACCCTCCTATCAGAACAAAAAAAGATCGACAAGATTTAATTGAAGGTTTATTAGATGGAACAATTGATTTCATTGCTTCTCATCATCTTCCACAAAACTATGACGCCAAAGTTTGCGAATTTGAATATGCAAAAAATGGAATGATCGGTCTAGAAAGTTTGTTTGGTGCTGTTTGGTCAGTAGTCAAACAAAAATGGTCTATTGAAGAATTGATTGATCGATTCAGTGTATCGCCTAGAAAAACTTTTGGTCTTTCAATACCCGAAATAAAGGAAGGTGAAATAGCCAATCTTACGCTATTTAATCCAACATCAAGCTATACATTTGGTTTAAATAATATCCATTCAAATTGTTCTAATTCTGCCTTTATTGGAAAAGAACTGGTAGGGAAAGTAGTTGGAATAATTAATGGTCCCCATATCCATATCAACTAAGATGAAGCAAACCACCCCTACACAAAAAGGATTGATAACAGGTGCGTTGATGATTATTGCCTCTTTATTTTCATACTACATTTTGAAAAATCCTGTTGAAAGCTATTTTCAATTTATCATTTACTTTCTATATACTGTGGGCATTGTTTGGACCTTGATTGCTCATTCAAAAAAAAATGGAAATACCGTTTCATTCAAAGATTATTTTTCAATCGGGTTCAAAACTTTTATTGTTGTTACCCTACTGATGGCTGGCTTTGCTTATATTTACTTCAGTTTTCATACTGAATTTAGAGATAGCAAAATTGCAGAAAACAGTCAATTGTTATTATTGCAAGGAGATCATTTGCCAAAAGAAATTGAAGAGAATGCCAATCAATTAAAAAAAATGTTTTTGCCACTAATGATCTCATCAGCTGTTTTTAGATACCTGATATTGGGAGCAATCATTACGGCAATTTCAGGAGGATATTTAAGTAAAAATTACAACACTAAATAGTTTAATTCGAAGGAGGCGTAAATATTATGGATATATCAATTATAGTTCCACTCTTTAACGAAGATGAATCATTACCTGAACTAGCTTCTTGGATAGAACGAGTAATGAAAGACAACCAATTTAGCTATGAAGTAATCATGGTGGATGATGGGAGTAATGACCGTTCATGGGAAGTGATAGAAACCCTTCACACCCAAAATGATAATATCAAAGGAATAAAATTCCAAAGGAATTATGGCAAAAGTGCTGCCTTGAATGAAGGATTTAAAGCTGCCAAGGGCAATGTAGTAATTACAATGGATGCAGACCTTCAGGATAGTCCCGATGAAATTCCAGAACTCTACAAATTGATTATTGAAGATGGATTTGACATGATCAGTGGATGGAAGAAGAAAAGATATGACAATAAGCTAACTAAAAATTTACCCTCCAAATTATTCAATTTAGCGGCTAGCAAATCAAGCGGTATAAAATTGCATGATTTTAATTGTGGTCTAAAGGCATATAGAAATAAGTTAGTAAAATCTATTGAAGTTTATGGAGAAATGCACCGCTACATTCCTGTATTAGCCAAATGGGCTGGTTTTAGAAAAATAGGAGAAAAAGTAGTTGAGCATCGTGCAAGAAAATATGGGGTTACTAAATTTGGATGGAGTCGATTTGTTAATGGATTTCTAGATTTAGCGTCTATTATGTTTATGGGCAAGTTTGGAAAAAAGCCTATGCATATTTTTGGCTTATGGGGAAGTATTGTTTTTTTTATAGGAAGTGTTATTTGGATTTATTTGTTTTGGGAAAAAATATTTTATTCTCAATTTAATATGACCGACCGTCCCTTATTTTATGTAGGAATTATCTCAATTGTAATTGGAACACAATTATTTTTAGCAGGTTTCTTAGGTGAACTTATCGCGCGCAATTCCAGCGACCGAAATCACTATTTAATAGAACAAAAATCAGGTATTAACTAGCCAATGGATATTACCAGTAATGTAAAGGAGGGTAATGCAAGAAAAAAAATTGTTATTCTGGGCTCTGCACATCCGCTCAGAGGTGGAGGTATCGCTACTTTTAATGAAAGACTAGCCAAAGCATTTATGCAGAAGGGCCATGAAGTTCAAATCATTAGTTTCTCCTTACAATATCCCAATTTTTTATTTCCGGGCACATCACAATACACGACTGAGCCAGCGCCTACTGATTTAATTATACATAGTTTGATTAACTCTATCAATCCATTCAACTGGTTTAAGGTGGGCAATCAAATTAAAAAAATGCAACCAGATTTAGTGGTTGTTAGATATTGGTTACCCTTTATGGGTCCTTGTTTAGGAACCATTTTACGAAGAATTAAAAAAAATAAAACTACTCAGGTAGTTTGCATCGCTGATAATATTATACCTCATGAACCAAAGCCAGGTGATGAACTATTCACCCGATATTTTGTAAAGCCAGTAGATTCATTTATCACCATGAGTGAAAAAGTAAAAGAAGATCTTTTAGTTTTCGCTCCAAATAAACCCACCGTTTTTATCCCCCATCCGCTGTATGATAATTTTGGGGAAAAAATAAGTAAAGACCTTGCTAGGAAGCATTTAAATATTGAACCCGATGCAAAAATTATTTTATTTTTTGGATTCATTAGAAAATATAAGGGATTAGACATTTTACTGGATTCAATTAAAATATTACAGCAGTCCAATCCTACCCTTAAACTATTAATAGCAGGAGAATTTTATGACGATGAAAAATCATATAAAGAGCAAATTGATAAATTAGGAATTGAGCAGCAATTAATTTTGCGAACGAATTTTATAAATGACAATGAGGTAAAATATTATTTATGTGCTTCAGATGTAATTGTTCAACCCTATCGATCTGCCACTCAAAGTGGTGTAACACCCCTAGCCTACCATTTTGAAATACCCATGATCGTTACCAATGTAGGTGGTTTAGCTGCCTTAGTACCCGACAATAAGGTAGGATTGATTGCAGAACCGAATGCAGCATCTATTGCTGAAAAAATTATTCAATTTTATAAAACCGGTGAGCAGCATTATCTTCCTTTTCTGAAAGAAGAAAAGAAAAAATATAGTTGGAGTAAAATGGTAGAAGCAATTATATCGATTGCAAAATTATAATCATTGAATTATTTCATTCCATATCAAAGCTGTTTTCTTTTAAAAGGTTTATTTTTAGCGATCCAACAATATGAATTAGCCTTAAACTTAAGCTTTCGTTAATTTTAAAAATTGAAATTTTATTATTCACCTTATTCATTTAATTTCAATAAATGAAGCCAATATTATTATTTACCCTTTTAGTATTCAGCACATTCACTATGGATGCGCAACGTGCTTTAAAAACTGAAAGGACCTCCTTAAAAAAATGGGAAGATTCTTTACAACAATACTCCATTCAAATCATAGAAGGTAAAAATCCAAGTGATCGTTTTACTGCAGACAGTATTTTTACTAAAATATTGGTAAGAGCCCTAATCAACAAAAACTCTTTTTACTATCCTTTTAATTCACTTGAAAGCATTTCTAAATTATTTGCACCAGATAGTAGTTTTAAAATTTTTACCTGGCAAATGCTAATCAATGAAAACATGATTCGCCAACACGGAGCTATTCAAATGAAAACCGAGGATGGTTCTCTACAATTATTACCCTTGATTGACAAGTCTGACATCATTATCAATCAAGCAGATACCGTTACTAATAATAGAAGTTGGATGGGGGCTATTTATTATAAAATAATACCGACCAAAAATGGCAATAAGCGTTATTACACCCTTTTTGGATATGATGAAAACAATATTAGAAGTACAAAAAAAATAATCGAAACATTAGAATTTATCAATGGAGAACCCATCTTCGGTTCTCACCTTTTTAACTTTGAAGACAATTCAAAAACTCATTCACCACTCAGTAGATTCATATTAGAATTTAAAAAGAATACTGGAGCAAGAGTTAATTATGACAGTCAATTAGGGATGATTATTTTTGAACACCTTGAATCAGAATCTAACGAACCCACAAAAAAATGGACTTTTATACCTGATGGAGATTATGAAGGTTTTAAATGGAAGAATGGAAAATGGATACATATCAATAAGGTATTTAACCTAATAACCCCAGAAGGAAAAGAACCCGTTCCTAATCCCTTAAAAGACGTAAATGGGAAAATAATAGAACCCAATTTAAAGAACAATCAACCGATTGAACAATTACCATAAAATACTATTTAAAATATTTTTAACCCTATAAAACAATTAAAATGAAAATATATCTTTTTATTCTTGCGATGCTTTTTACATCAAATATCTTTTCTCAGAAAGTATTTTCTGTTCAATATTCCAATCAAGCAGATGTAAAAGTTTACGTTGTAAAATATGAGAACCAAGCTGATCTAAAAGTTTTTAAAGTAAAATACAATAATCAAGCTGGAGACAATAATGGAAAATGGTTTTTTACAGATTATGCAAATCAAGCATCTAAAAAAATATTTTTTGTTGACTATGAAAACCAGGCAGACCTTAAAATATTTTTTGCAGACTATGAAAACCAAGCAGGTTGGAAGAACTCAAGTAAGAAGCATTTACTTTACTAATATTCTTTAAAAAAAGTCTACTCATTTACTTTCTTTAATTCAATCTATACCCAAGATAAAATAAGTAAACGTAAGGGCAGGTATTCAAGGCTTGCTTTTAATCGTTAAGCTTCAACACTGCTAGAAAAGCTTCCTGAGGTACTTCCACATTTCCTATCTGCTTCATACGCTTCTTTCCCTCTTTTTGTTTTTCCAAGAGCTTGCGTTTACGACTAATATCACCACCATAGCATTTAGCGGTTACATCCTTGCGCATCGCACTGATGTTTTCCCTTGCCACTACTTTGGCTCCTATGGCAGCTTGTATGGCAATTTGGAATTGCTGACGAGGAAGTAGTTCTTTTAACTTTTCACAAAGTTTACGTCCAAATTCATGGGATCTAGCCCTATGGATCAATGCACTTAAAGCATCTACTTTTTCTCCATTGAGTAAAATATCCATTTTCACAATATCACTCGCTCTATATTCAATTGGATGGTAATCAAAGGATGCGTAGCCCCTTGTCATACTTTTAAGTTTATCATAAAAATCGAATACGATTTCAGTTAGCGGCATATCGAAAGATAATTCTACACGAGAAGGAGTTAAATAACCTTGACTAACCAAAACACCTCTCTTACTAATACAGAGGGTCATAATATTACCAATATATTCTGGCTTGCTAATCATTTGAGCTCGAATAAACGGTTCTTCAATTTTTTCAATCCTAGTTGGATCAGGCATTTCAGTAGGATTATTGACAGTGATTACTTCACCTCTAGAAGTAGTAGCAATAAAACTAACGTTAGGAACAGTAGTAATCACGGTTTGATTAAACTCTCTTTCCAATCTTTCTTGAATAATTTCCATGTGAAGCATTCCAAGAAATCCACAACGAAAACCGAAACCTAATGCTTTAGAGGTTTCTAATTCAAATGTAAGCGAGGCATCATTCAATTGTAGTTTATCCATACAATCACGAAGCTCTTCAAATGCATCTGTTTCTACAGGGAAGATACCAGCAAATACCATTGGCTTAACATCCTGAAAACCTTTGATAGATTCAGTAGATCCGTTAACCGTTGTGGTAATGGTATCACCTACTTTAACTTCCCTTGCATTTTTAATACCGGTAATGATGTAGCCTACATCACCTGCACGAACTTCATTTTTGGGTGATAAACCCATTTTTAAAATCCCTACTTCATCTGCACCATATTCAAGCCCTGTATTACTGAATTTAATTTTATCATTTTTCTTTAAAGTACCATTAAACACTCTATAATAAACAATAATACCTCTGAAACTATTATAAACGCTATCAAAAATCAACGCTTGTAAAGGTGCATCTACATCACCTTTTGGAGCAGGTATACGCTCAATAATAGCAGTCAAAATATCTTCAATACCGATTCCACTTTTTCCACTGGCTAATAAAATTTCTTCTGGCTTACAACCTATTAATTCTACAATTTGATCAGTTACTTCTGGTATCATCGCTCCTTCCATATCAATCTTATTGATCACAGGAATAATCTCTAGATTGTTTTCAATGGCCAAATAAAGATTACTAATCGTTTGCGCTTGAATTCCTTGCGAGGCATCAACTAATAACAAAGCACCTTCGCAAGCAGCTAAGGCCCTACTCACTTCATAACTAAAATCAACGTGACCAGGTGTATCAATTAAATTAAATATATATTCAACGCCTTTCCAAGTATAATTGATTTGAATAGCATGGCTTTTAATAGTAATCCCCTTTTCCCTTTCAAGATCCATATCATCGAGTACTTGGGCTTGCATATCACGTTCCCCAATAGTATGGGTAAATTCCAATAAACGATCAGCCAATGTACTCTTACCGTGATCAATATGTGCAATTATGCAAAAATTTCTAATATTTTTCATCCCTTCTATAATAC
>CANCRO010000085.1 GCA_947380605.1 Chitinophagaceae bacterium | reverse complement strand
AATTCGGTAGCAGTCATTTCTTCAATCAGCTCTAAATAAGGTGCAGCAATAGATAGATATTGAAAACAATTTTCCTCAACTAGCGGACTCCCTTTCAATATCATTTCAATTTTACCTTCGTTTTGAGAAATTGAACCGGATATTACTTGAAGTAAAGTTGATTTACCAGAGCCATTAGATCCTGTGATGGCATAGCTTTTACCAGAAAAAAATTCATAATCAAAGTGACGGAAAATCCATTCTCTGTTAAAGCGTTTACCGGTATTGGTTAGTTTGATTTGCATGGGTAATGCGATTCCTTTCGGGTCCAAATTGATTGCAATAAAAAAGCAAATTGAAATATAGTTAGTAAAATAGCTTTCAATTTCTTATCGGCTCAGGTGCTTACTTATTTTATTCATCATCTATACTACCTTTCGTAAATCTTTTAATGATACCTCTACCACTATCTCTAATAAAGGTAACAATCTCATCTCTTTCGTCGGTAGCAGGCAATTCTTCTTCAATAAAATTTAATGCTTGAGTAGTATTCAATGATTTGTTATAAATAATACGGTAGATATCTAGGATCTGGTTAATGCTATCCAAAGAAAAACCTCTGCGTTTTAATCCAATGGAGTTAACGCCTGCATAACTCAGCGGTGTTCTGCCTGCTTTGATATAAGGCGGAACATCTTTGCTAACAAGACTTCCTCCGCTTACAAAAGCGTGTTGTCCTATTTGTACAAATTGGTGAATCGCACACATGCCGCCTAAAATAGCAAAATCACCTACCGTTACATGGCCGGCCATCTGGGTATTATTACTCATGATACAATTATTGCCCACTTTGCAATCATGTGCAATATGGCTATAAGCCATGATCAGACAATTGTTACCTACCTTGGTTACCCAGCGATCTTTACTTCCACGGTTAATAGTTACAAATTCACGAATAGTGGTATTGTCACCCACTTCCACAGTGGTAGCTTCATTATCAAATTTAAGGTCTTGTGGAATGGCAGCGATTACTGCACCAGGGAAAATGCGACAATTTTTCCCAATTCTTGCCCCTTCCATAACGG
This sequence comes from Chitinophagaceae bacterium, assembly GCA_947380605.1. Lineage (GTDB taxonomy): Bacteria > Bacteroidota > Bacteroidia > Chitinophagales > Chitinophagaceae > Ferruginibacter. The sequence continues at coordinate 11,229 of CANCRO010000085.1, read as the reverse complement.
TCACATTGCTTCCAATCCAAGTGCCTTCTCCGATTTCTACATTCGGGTGAATAACACTGAAAGGATCAATTTTTACATTGGTCGCAAGTTTTGCATTAGGATGAATATAAGTATGTGGATGAATCATGATGAATTGAAAATTTACAAATGGTTCAATTTGATGTTAATAACTAACAATCTTTTGAATTGTTAAAAAATTGAGTCATAAAAATTTTTAGTTTCTTTTTACTAATTGCGCAGTTAAGTCCCCTTCGGTACAAAGTTTATTTCCAACATAAACGCTTCCTCGCATTACGCAAATTCCTCTTCGAATCGGTTCAATGAGTTCCATTTTTAAAATCATGGTATCACCAGGAACTACTTTTTGCTTGAATTTGCAATTTTCTATTTTTATAAAATAAGTATCATACTTCCCTTCTGGCATAGCGTTGATACAAAGAATGCCACCTGTTTGGGCAAGGGCTTCAACTTGTAAAACACCGGGCATGACTGGATTTCCAGGAAAATGTCCCTGAAAAAAGTACTCATTGAAAGTTACATTTTTGATACCAACGATATGTTTATCTGTAAGTTCAATTATTTTATCTACCAATAAAAATGGAAATCTATGAGGTAGGGTTTCTTCTATTTGCTGTAAATTATAAACTGCTGCTTGGTTAGCATCGTAGATAGGAATATCCTTGGTGTGTTTGTTTTTTTTGATGTACTGCTTTAATTTTTTTGCAAAAGCAACATTGCTGCTGTGCCCAGGTCTATTGGCAATGATATGCCCCTTTACTGCATAACCTGTTAGCGCAAGATCTCCAATAATATCAAGAAGTTTGTGTCTAGCAGGTTCATTCGGAAAGCGTAATTCAAGGTTATTTAGATAGCCTTCACTTTTTACTTCCATTTTTTCTTTTCCGAAGGCTTTCGCTAACCGGCTCATTTCATTACTTGAAATCGGTTTGTCTACTACTACTATGGCATTATTAATATCTCCTCCTTTGATTAGATTGTTTTCAAGTAGCGCTTCTAACTCATGCAAAAAGCAAAAAGTACGGCAAGGAGCTATTTCTGATTTAAAATCTTTCATGCTTTTTAAAGTAGCATGTTGAGTCCCTAATACAGGAGAGTTAAAGTCGATAAGGGTAGTTAACTTATATTCAACAGAAGGAAGTGCAGTTATTTCAACTCTATTTTTTTCATCATAGTAGGTAATATTTTCATCAATGCTATACCAAGCTTTGGCTGCATCCTGCTCTAATATCCCCATTGGTTCAATCATTTTCACAAAGGGTTCACTGCTTCCATCGATAATGGGTATTTCAGGTCCATTTACCTCAATGAGACAATTGTCTACTCCCAATCCTACCAAAGCGGCAAGTATATGTTCTACAGTGCTTATTTTGGCATTCCCTGATTCCAAAGTAGTGCCTCTGGAGGTATCGGTAACTAAATCGCAATCTGCTTTAATTATCGGCATTCCTGGTAAATCTACCCGTTGAAACTGAAATCCAAAACCAGGATTTGCAGGCTTAAGGGTCATATCTACATTAATACCGGTATGCAGACCAGTTCCAGAGATATTCACTGTGGAGGCCAAAGTATGTTGTTTGTCTGGATTGAAATTTGCGTTCATGCTTATTTTCAAAGTTTTGGCAAAGGTATTTAATTTTTTATGGCCTTAGTATTTATAGGCCAATTTGAAGCAATTACAGTGCCTTTTTAGGGGATTACAGCAAGAAATTTACAAAGTTTTGCTGTATCAGGTAATTTTTATCGTAGATAACAAAAATAATGTTTCTTGATTTTACCCCCCAGATTTTTGCCAATTAAAGGGTCATCTACTGCTGAAATGTCTTTCACAGAACCGTCTTTAAATAGAATATTGATTCGTTCGTCCTCAAAATTATAAGTACTTCCTGAAGCAATTCCAGTAAATACTAGCCAAGAAGCTTCCTCGGCACTGATATTCATTTTCTGCATAGCTTCTGCTGTTTTTTCCTCTATCCATTTCTTTTCAACAGGCTCTGTAAAATATTTAACTTTTAATAGGTCACGATTAATGATACCTCTACTTAAAAAAGACAATATTTTATCTTCATGATTACACCAACCTTTAATAGCAGCCATCACATCATAGTCGTCGAGGGTACAAAACTGTTCCAAACTTAAGGAGCCTGCTGGCTCATTGATCACCTGGTTGAAAGGCATTGGAGTGACCGCTTTAATTTGTTTAGCTCTTTTAATAATCCTTATTAGCATTTGTTCAGCACATACCACCGTTTTATGAAGATATACCTGCCAATACATGAGTCGGCGAGATACCAAAAACTTCTCGATTGAATAAATACCTTTTTCCTCTACCATCAGCTCACCATTGTGTACGGTTAGCATTTTCAATATTCGGTCATATCCAATGACCCCTTCACTTACCCCACTAAAAAAACTGTCACGAGTAAGGTAATCCATTCTGTCAACGTCTAGTTGGCCACTAACGAGCTGGTGTAAGAATTTTTTTGGATATTCATTGGTGAAAATATCTAAGGCCATTTGCAGTTGCCCATCAAAATGTTTATTGAGTTCTTTCATGAGCTCCAAGGAAATGGCTTCATGGTGCATTTTTTCCAGCAGTACATTTTCAAGTGCATGACTAAATGGACCGTGGCCAATATCGTGTAATAAGATCGCAATCTTGGCTCCTTGTTCTTCTGCTGGGGTAATTTCTACACCCTTGTTTTTCAGTTCATGAAGTGCATTGCGCATCAGGTGGTAAGCCCCTAATGAGTGGTGGAGCCTAGTATGCACCGCTCCTGGATATACAAGAAGTGCCATCGCCATCTGATGAATGCGGCGAAGTCGCTGGTAATAGGGATGAGCAATAATTTTTAAAATGAGCTCATCATCAATGGTGATAAATCCGTAAACAGGATCGTTGATTATTTTTCTTGAAGGCATTGTTTTTTACTTCTTTTCTATTTTGATAAACGATTGTGACTTCAATCTAATTCCTTTTTTGTTAAAAGAAGCACAAAGCTAAATAAAGCTGACAAGCATAACATTAAAAAATTAAATTTGTAACCTATCAGCGGTGTGTATAAACTTTGGAGGTATAGGGAGCTTGGATGAATATGGTTATTATACTTTCAAAATTGTTAGTTTAAAGTTAGCTTTACCGCTAGTATTGAATTCTCTGGATATGTTTTAAAATTTTATAAAAAACCTGGTCCAGAAAGAAGTAAAACTTACCACCAAAAAATTAATTTAATAAGTATGTCAGTTATACTTTGGGTAGATGATGAAATTGAAAATCTAACCTCACAGATATTATTCTTAGAAAACAAGGGGTATCAGGTACACACCAAAACGAATGGTTATGATGCGGTGGAATATGTAAAAAATAATATAGTGGACGTAGTGTTAATGGATGAGAGTATGCCGGGTATATCAGGCCTGCAGACGCTTCAAGAGATGAAGCAATTTAACAGTAATTTACCCGTAGTACTAATTACAAAAAACGAGGCAGAAAATCTGATGAATGAGGCCATTGGTTCTCAAATCAGTGACTATTTAATTAAGCCGGTAAATCCTAATCAGGTTTGGCTAAGTTTAAAAAAACTGATTGATAATAAAAGATTAGTTGCTGAAAAAACTACTTCAGCCTACCGCGAGCAATTTCGTAATTTATTTATGGCACTCAATAGTAATCCCAATTATAATGAGTGGATGGAAGTGTATAAAAAATTAGTTTATTGGGAACTGGAGATGAAAAAAAGTGATAGTCCCGAACTGCAGGAAGTATTTCAAACGCAAAAGACGGAAGCCAACACGGAGTTTTTTAAATTTGTTTCTAAAAACTTTTCTAGTTGGGTGGGCAATGAAATAGCGGATGCGCCTATCATGAGCCATACCCTAATGCAGTACAAAGTTTTACCCCATCTTGAAAAGGGTACGCCACTATTTTTTGTATTGATCGACAACCTTCGTTTTGACCAGTGGAAAATCATACAGCCAATATTAGCAGAGAGTTTTCGTATTCATGAGGAAGAAACTTTTTATAGCATATTGCCCACCGCTACTCAGTATGCGCGTAATGCGATTTTTGCCGGAATGTTGCCAATAGAAATCGAAAAAAAATTCCCTACTCAATGGAAAAATGACGAAGAAGAAGGTGGAAAAAATTTGCATGAAGAAGATTTTTTAAAAGCTCAGTTAAAGCGACTAGGAAAAGGGGAGGCTAAATATTCGTACACTAAAATTACCAACCATCAAGATGGACAGAAGTTGGTAGACAATATGCACAATTTATTGGACAATGATATCAATGTGATTGTCTATAATTTTGTTGATATGCTGAGCCATGCCAGAACAGAAATGGAAGTGCTGAAAGAGTTAGCAAGTGACGAAATTAGTTATCGAAGCATCACTCAAAGTTGGTTTGAGCATTCTCCACTTCATCAAGCGTTAAAGAAAATTGCAGATAAAAAAATAACCCTAATTATAGGTACAGATCACGGCAGTGTGCGGGTGAAATCTCCTGCAAAAGTGATAGGCGATAAACAAACTACTGCTAACCTTCGCTACAAACACGGGAGAAATTTGGATTATGAGCCCAAAGAAGTGCTGGCTTTTAAAAATCCAAAAGAAGCTGGTTTACCAACGCCTACCATTAATTCCTCTTTTATTTTTGCAAAGGGGGATCTTTTTCTTTGTTATCCTAATAATTACAATCATTTTGTTAATTATTATAAAAATACTTTCCAGCATGGGGGTATAAGTTTGGAAGAAATGATTGTTCCAATCATACGGATGACGAATAAATAATTTAGCCCTCAAAGCCTTATCAATCCTTCATTTTAGACCTTCAATCGGGTCTACTTTGCTTAAGGGTAAATTCAATATTTTAATTGCAAACTGCTTAATTCCATATTTCAACAAATTGACCTGTTTTATTTATCAACGATTGTTGAAAAAGTTATTTTTTATTGTTAGGCATAAATAGGAAGTTGCACTAGTTATTGATTATTAAAAAGAATTCCAGGTATTGAGGTCATGAAATACACACAGAACATATTAGACAAAATCGAAAAAGTTGCAGAAGAGTGCAGATATGTCATTAGATATGAACGCGGAAATTTCCAAAGTGGCTATTGTATTTTACAGGAAAAAAGAGTGGTGGTGTTAAATAAATTTTTACAAACGGAAGGAAGGATTAATACTTTGATTGATCTGATGCCCCAATTAGATATCCATTTTGATTCTCTTACCCTTGAGAGTCAAAAAATGTATGACGAGGTGATGAGTCTTGTTCAGGAAAAATAACCTGATTTCCCCTATTTGCTAATTTGATTTTACCGTAAATAAAGCTTCTTCTTGTGATAGAAGCTTGGCTGTTTACCGGACTTGCTTATTTTTTCAGATTCCTTATTTTCAAATCATTAATTTTGAATAGTGCAATGCCCTCCATTAAAGATAACATTCTTAGGAACAGGAACCAGTAGCGGGGTTCCTATGGTAGCCTGTGACTGCAAAGTTTGTGTATCAGCTGACGCAAAGGATAAGCGTTTACGAAGTAGTATTTTAGTTGAAAGTTCCACCACTTCTTTTGTAGTAGATACTACGCCAGATTTCAGGTATCAGATGTTGCGAGAACAAGTGAAAAAATTAGATGCAGTTTTATATACGCATCCTCATAAAGATCATATTGCAGGCTTAGATGATGTAAAGGCTTTTACTTTTCTTTCTGGCAATCCTATGGAAATATTCGCCAATGAACTAACTCAGGAATCATTGAAGCGAGAATTCTATTATATTTTTACAGATAAAAAGTATCCAGGAATTCCTGAGGTGAATTTAAATACCATTGACCTTACTCCCTTTTTGATTGGTGATATTCCAGTAATACCCATTTTAGTTTGGCATTTGCATATGCCTGTTTTGGGATTTCGCTTTGGCGACTTTACCTATATTACTGATGCTAATAGAATGGAAGAAGCGGAGAAGGAAAAAATAAAAGGGAGTAAAACGCTTGTTTTAAATGCATTGCGACATAAAAAACATCTCTCGCATTTTACTTTGAATGAAGCTACAGCGCTTGTTCAAGAATTAAATGTTTCCCAGGCCTATTTTACCCATATTAGTCACCAACTGGGTAAACATCAAGAAATAAATAAAGAGCTCCCCACTGGTATAGAACTTGCCTATGATGGCATGCAACTTTCTTTCGATTAATTTTTTGAATCATATTGTAATTGAAAAGGATAGTTATTAATTTGGTAACTCATCTGATTAATTATGTGGAAACATTTTATTGCTGATTATTTGAGTTTTAGCAAAAAAGAAAGAACGGGTATTATTGTATTGATTTCACTCATTGTTTTCTTTATGGGTATTCCTTTTTTTTATCCCTTTTTTATAAAGTCTACCCCAACCGATACTAAAGTTTTTGAAAAGGAGATTGCTGCTCTTTCAATAAAGCAATATGACAGTACAAAACAATTTCAGCGTTTTGGTACAACAGGAAAACAGGAAGAATCGGTTTACTCTCCATCTAATCATCAGCAAGAGCAATTTGAGTTGTTTTATTTTGATCCCAATACTGCTAGCGGAGAGGAATTGAAAAAATTAGGTTTTCGAGAAAAAACGATTACTACTATTCACCATTTTTTAGCTAAAGGGGGAAGGTTTTATAAAAGCGATGATATTGCAAAAATTTGGGGGCTCCATCCTGATGAGGTAAAACGCCTACTACCTTTTGTACAAATAAAAAATCTTCAAGCAAGCCATATTTTAGAAGGTAATGAGTTTAAAAAAAAGCCATTCATTTCTACAACTCAGCCATTGATACTTATTGATATCAATACTGCTGATACCTCAGAGTTTATTTCTTTAAAAGGCATTGGCAGCAAACTATCCCAGCGGATAATTAATTTCAGAGAGAAGCTTGGAGGGTTTTATAGTGTAGAACAGGTGGGTGAAACCTTTGGATTACCCGATTCTACTTTTCAAAAAATAAAATCACTATTAAAAATAACCAGCCTATCAATTACAAAAATCAATATCAATACAGCTGACCTAGAATTGATGAAAACGCATCCTTATCTGCGTTATGCCACTAGTAATGCAATTATCCGATATCGGACACAGCATGGCAATTTTTCTGCAGTAGCCGATATAAAAAAAATTATGACCATTACTGAAGATATATTCAATAAGGCAGCTCCGTATTTAACGGTTGAAATTCCTTAACCAGAAAAAGACGCTTAATAAAAATCAATCTATTCAGCACTGCCAAAAAGGTTATCTACTGCACCTGCCATCATAGGAAATTTTTCTATCACATAAGCCTTTACAGTTTCTAAAGCCGTGTTTGCTTGTTCGGTACTGATGCCTGCCTCCTCAGCAATTTTTGTAACTAATTCATGCATAATATTATGTTGTAATTTTTAATGTAAAGGGCGTATTTATTCTGTATCATAGCGGTCTACTTTTTCAATACCTTCCAGCATCAAGAGCCGGTTGCATAGTTCATCCAGCTCCTCCTTGTCATGAACAAATATTTTAAAGTTTCCAGTAAAAAGTCCTTCTTTGGCTTCCATTGTCATGGCAGAAATATTGAACTTCATCTCTCCACTGATCAAGTTGGTGATTTTATGGATCACTCCAACATCATCCAATCCAATGATTTTTAATCCGGTAAGGAAAGATATTTCCTTATTTTTTGCCCATTTAGTTTTGACTACTCGGTGTCCATAATTCGACATCAATCGGGCTGCATTGGGACAATTGGTGCGGTGAATTTTAAGCCCTTCGCCTGCAGTAATAAATCCAAATACATCATCACCAGGTATGGGTTTACAGCAGTTGGCCAAGGTATACATGATTCGATCACTGCTCTCTCCAAATATAATTAGTTCTGTATCTTTTTTAGTAAAGCTTTTGGCATTTATTTCCGTTTCATCCGATTCAACCTTAATGGGTTTGGGTGGAAATAATCGATCTCCAGAAGCCGTAAATTCTTTTATTTCTTTAAGATCAATTTTTTTAATAGCAATTTCATAGAGCAGATCAAGAGAAGAATTTAGTTTATAAAATGTAGCTAACTCTTCTATATTATGTTGGGTCATTACTCCACCGATTGCTTCTAATTTTTTCTGTAAAATATATTTACCATCCTCAGCAATTTTTCTTTTTTCTTCTTTGAGGGTGTCTTTGATTTTTTGTTTTGCCTTACTAGTCACCACCATGTTTAACCATTCTTGATGGGGCTTTTGTTTGGCACTCGTAATGATTTCTATCTGGTCACCACTTCTTAGTTTATAGCCGATGGGCACTAACTTATGATTTACTTTTGCACCAATGCATCTGCTACCTACCACCGTATGGACACTAAATGCAAAGTCAAGCGCAGAAGCACCAATCGGAAGCATTTTCACATCACCTTTGGGAGTGTACACGTAAATTTCTTCTGCAAGAAAAGAGGTTTTAAAATCCTGTAAAAAGTCGATGGAATTAGCATCTTGGTTTCCGAGCGCTTCTCTAATTTGAGTAAACCATTTATCAAAGCGACTTTCATCGGCAGTATCTTCTTTATATTTCCAGTGAGCGGCCAAACCTTTTTCTGCAATTTCATTCATGCGCTTGGTACGAATTTGTACTTCTACCCATTTACCTTGTGGCCCCATCACGGTGGTGTGTAGTGCCTCATACCCATTACTTTTAGGATTGCTTAGCCAGTCTCTTAGTCTTTCTGGTGAAGGGTTGTACTCATCGGTAATAATGCTATACACTTTCCAGCAATCTCCTTTTTCATTTTCGTCAGAAGAATCAACAATAATTCGGATAGCAAACAAGTCATATACTTCTTCAAAACTCACTCCCTTCTTTTTCATTTTGTTGGAAATAGAATGAATGCTTTTAGGCCGTCCATAAATTTCAAAATGGAAATCTGCTTTTTCTAGTTTTTCTTTTAATGGTCGAATAAAGTCATTGATAAATCTGGAGCGTTCTCTTTTTGTCTCACTTAATTTTTGAGCAATATTACGATAGGTGTCAGGCTCAAGGTATTTCATGGAAAGATCTTCCATTTCAGTTTTGATAGCATAAAGACCCATGCGGTGAGCTAGTGGAGCATATACATAAACCGTTTCACTACTAACTTTTAATTGCTTCTCTTGCTTCATGCTGTCGAGCGTGCGCATATTGTGCAGACGGTCAGCAAGCTTTATCAAAATCACCCTTGGGTCATCGGTCAGTGTGAGTAATATCTTTTTAAAATTCTCTGCTTGTTTGCTGGTATTGGTATCTATAACGGTACTTATCTTGGTAAGTCCGTCTACAATTTTTGCAATCTCTGTTCCAAATTCATCCTGCACATCTTCAAGAGTAATATCGGTATCCTCTATTGTATCATGGAGTAGCGCACAAATAGTGCTTCTAATACCTAGTCCAATTTCTTCTACGCAAATTTTAGCTACAGATAATGGATGAAGAATATAAGGCTCACCACTTTTTCTGCGCATTGTTTTGTGAGCATTTACAGCCATTTCAAAGGCTGTTCGCAGTAGTTCTTTATCTCCAGGTTTTAGTTTTGGCTTCAATTCCCTTAATAATCCACGGTAATGCCGGAGTATTTCTTTTTTCTCCTCGGCATCTGTCAGGTTATATTTTGGTATCGCAGTGGTTAGTTCCATCAATGAGACGAATTTACGAAAAGAAAAGCACATGTTTAGGAGGCTTACCTTCACAATGCGTCTCCATTTATAGGACAATATCCTTTCCATTCAATAATGGAGGAGATTGATTTATTGAGAAGGAGCAGTCCAATTATTTTAATCTTTTATAGAAATTCCCTACTTTTGCACCCCAAATCCGGATGTGGCGAAATTGGCAGACGCACTAGACTTAGGATCTAGCGGAGTAATCCATGTAGGTTCGACCCCTATCATCCGGACAATTTTTAAGTTGATAAGTTGAGTGGTTGATAAGTGAGCAGCTATTTTGCTTACTATTTTAGCTCCCTTATCAACTTTTTAACTTTAAAAAACTTCAACTTTTCTCGATTATGGCAACAGTAGCAAGAGACAATATTGGTCTACTTAATGACAAGATTACTATTAAAGTAACTAAAGAGGATTATTTCCCTTCTTTTGAAAAAAAATTAAAAGAGTACAGCAAGACAGTAAATATGCCTGGTTTTAGAAAGGGGATGGTTCCAGCAGGCTTGATAAAAAAGATGTATGGACCTTCTATTTTCACTGATGAAGTACTTAGAACGGTAGAAAAGGAATTATATACTTATTTAGATACTGAAAAGCCTGAAATTTTTGCTCAGCCTTTGGCGCTTGATGCGGATATAAGAAGTATGGATGTAAATAATCCAGATGATTATGAGTTTGGATTTGAAATAGGCCTTAAGCCTGCATTTGAGATTGCCCCTCTAGCAAAGGCCGAAATTACTATGCATAAAGTAAATGTAACCGATGAGATGGTGCAAGAAGAAGTGAGTGCTATACAGGCAAAAGGGGGAAAATTGAATGAATTGGAAACAATTGAAACGGAGGAAACTGAAATAACCATCCTATTTACAGAGTGTGAAAAAGAAGGTGCAATCGTTGAGGCGGGAATACAAAAAGAGGTTTCCGTTTTATTGAAAGATTTTTCATCTGCCAGCCAAAAACAGCTCAAAGGCAAAAAGAAAGAGGAAACACTAGTGATTCAGCTTTCGAAGGCATTAGAAGCGGATAAATTAGATATTGTATTGCAACAGCTTGGTTTAGATAAGGAGGACAAAACTTCGGCAAAGAAGTTCTTTCAACTTACTATTGTTAAAATTGCAGTAATAGAAAAAAGGGAATTAGATGAAGCTTTCTTTAAGGAAGTGTTTCCTGGAGCAGCAGTGGCTACTGAAGAGGAATTTAGGAAAAAACTAAAAGAAGAAATAGAACAATACTGGGAAAGTCAAAGTCGCAATCAACTTCATGATCAATTGTATCATTATTTATTGGATGATACAAAAATGGAGTTTCCTGCTGAATTTCTGAAGAGGTGGTTACAAACTGGCAGTGAACAGCGTAAAACTGCCCAACAGGCAGAAGAAGAATATCCAACCTTCTGCAATCAGTTAAAATGGACCTTAATTAGCGATAAATTAATTAAGGAAAACGATTTGCAGGTAAAACCTGAAGAGCTTAAAGCTTCTATGAAAGCTGAGGTGATGCGCTATTTTAGCCAAATGAGTATTATTGG
>CANCRO010000084.1 GCA_947380605.1 Chitinophagaceae bacterium | reverse complement strand
ATAGCAGTCGACTATTTAATTTATACCAATGAAGTGTTGGAAAATATCTGGGAATCTTATAACATGCCCCTGATTATTTCTTTGGTGGTTATAGTGGTATCGATAATTCTTTTTTTACTTAAAGGAAAAATTATTGCATCGCAACAGATAAGCATGCGATTTCTTCATCGTACGAAAGTCATGTTAATTTTTTCTTTGCTACCCTTCAGTGGTTATTTTTTAATTAATAATCAGTATAAAATAATTAGTAACAATAACTATGTAAATGAATTAGGTGGAAATGGTATCTATGAATTTGGAGCTGCATTTTGGAATAATGAAATTGATTACCATCAGTTTTATATCGAAAGAAATGACACGGCTAACTTCACTTTACTTCGATCGATGCTACAGTCGCCTAATGCAACCTTTGCAGCCGACCCGCTGAGTATAGAGCGCGTGATCAAACCCGATAGTCCTCGTCATCATTGGAATGTAGTTTTGATTAGTGTAGAAAGTTTAAGTGGAGACTATATGCAGTATTTTGGAAATAAAGAAAACATTACGCCTTATCTAGACTCTTTGATTCCTAACAGTTTGTTTTTTAGTAATTTTTATGCATCTGGAACTAGGACCGTAAGAGGCTTAGAAGCGCTCACACTGGCAATTCCTCCCACACCTGGGCAATCGATTGTTCGTCGTCCCAAAAATGAAGACTTATTTTCATTGGGATCTGTATTTAAAAAAAGCGGTTATGACGTTCGTTATATTTACGGGGGAAATAGTTTTTTTGATAATATGGGTTATTTTTTTGGACATAATGGATATCAAGTGTTGGACAAGGGTGATATTCCTGAACAATTAGTTCACCATACTACCGCCTGGGGAATTGATGACGAAGCTACTTTTCAGTATACACTCGATCAGTGTGATAAAAGTTATCGTGAAGGAAAGCTTTTTTTTAATCATATGATGACTGTCAGTAATCATCGGCCTTACACTTATCCTGATGGCAGGATTGATATACCTTCCTCAGCTCAAAGTTCTGCCGGTGGGGTTAAGTATACCGATTATGCTATTCATAGTTTTTTAAAGGAAGCTGCAAAAAAACCTTGGTTTGATCAAACTGTTTTTGTGATAGTGTCGGATCATTGTTCTCGCAGTGCGGGTAAAACTGATTTGCCTGTTAATCGATATCATATTCCTTGTATCATTTATGCTCCCCAATTAATTAAGCCTACCATTGAAAAAAGACTCATTAGTCAAATTGATTTGGCTCCCACTTTGTTGGGTTTGCTTAATATTCCATACACGAGCCAGTTTTTTGGATTGGATATTTATAAGACACCCAATAACCGAGATCGGGTGTTTATAAGTACTTATCAAAATTTGGGGTATATAAGAGCGGGTCAGCTGGTAATACTTTCGCCGCAGAAAAGAGTGGCTACCTATCAGCCCAATTTTGAGACTGGTGTTGCAACTGAAATTCCTGCTTCAGATAGTTTGATAAATGAAGCGATTGCTTGGTATCAGGGAGCTAGTTACTCATTTAGAAATCGGAAAAATTAGGGAGTGAGTCACTCCCACCGGTGACTCACTCCCCGTAGTGACTCAGCTTGCCAGTGACTCACTCCCCCCCTCCTCCAGCCGGCGACTCACCGGGTAGCTAAACTAATTTTCCCTTCTCTACTAACCGCTATCTTTTTCTCTGACTGAAGATAGTCCAGCACCTTCCAAATCTTTTCCTTTTTAAAGGGTTTACCACTTTCTATTAATTCCTTCATCTCTCCAGAATGCTGCTCACTCCACTCTAGTATGTAAAGAGCAATTTTTTCAAACTCTTCCTTACTCATCCGAAGCGATTTTAAATTGATGCAATTGTCACAAATCCCACAAGGCTTAATCGCCTGGTCATTGAAATAATTACCAATAATTTGACTTCTGCACTTTATGGTGTTGGTAATAAATTCGGTAATGGCTTTTATTCTAGTCTCGAAATTATTTTTTCGTTCATTATAGTTATCCAAATTAATTATAAAGCTATCCGCATACATCCTGTTAATTCTTAAGCTAAGTTGAGGCGTATCCTTTTGTGCATCGTAGGTTACAATGCCATAATGTTGTAGTTGCTTTAATTCTTTCTTTACCTCTTCTGTACTTTTTTTTATAAATCTTGCTAGCTCAGTTTCATATATCGTTGCAGGGTAGTCGAAAATCCCTTCATAACTTCTAAGTAATCCTTTAATCAATTTTTCAAAGGAAGGAAATTGTTTTTCAAAATCTTCTAACTGCTCTCTGTTGGTATTGAATACAAGTGTGGAAGGTTTAAAAAAGACTTCATTAAACCAAAGAATCTCTTCTTGCTCTAAAGTTTTAATGGCATAAGTAGCAGTGAGAATATTGATTTTAAAAGCTGCCGAAAAACTAGCCATGTCAAAATCAAAACTCATTCCTTCCCCTGCACCAGCGGCCACTTGCAGATGATTCATAATGGCGATATAGACCTGTTTAATCGTTGCTTTATCTGGATAACGAATATCGCTTTGTAATTGCATATCGGCTACTTCCCGATGATTATATAGCATTACCGCATAAGCTCTTTTTCCGTCCCTGCCTGCTCTTCCAGCTTCTTGATAGTAATTTTCAATACAATCTGGCACTGAATAATGTACTACTAATCTTACATCCGGCTTATCAATGCCCATACCAAAAGCGTTGGTACAGGTAATGATTCGAGTGGAATTGTTAATCCAATTTTCTTGTCGCTTATTTCTTTCATCATTACTCAGACCTGCATGATAATATGCTGCTTTGATATTGTTTAGCGTAAGCAATTCTGCTATGTCTTTGGTTTGCTTACGACTTTTGCAATAAACAATTCCACTTCCTTTTACATTATTAATAATTTCTAGCAGTTTGTTTTGTTTAGATACTACAGTAAAAACACTGTAGGATAGATTGGCTCTTTCAAAAGATTGCTGAAATCTTTGTTCGTTTTTTTTGAAAAGTAATTTCTCACAAATATCATTTTGCACAGATTGAGTGGCAGAAGCAGTCAGTGCAAGTATGGGTATTTTAGGCAGCTGTTCCCTTAAAGCAGCAATGCGTAAGTAAGCGGGTCTAAAATCATAACCCCATTGAGAAATACAATGCGCTTCATCCACCGCTATCAAGTTGATATTCATGGAAGGTAAATAGTCCAGAAACAAATCGGTTGCTAATCTTTCGGGTGAAACATACAGAAATTTATAATTTCCATGGGCCGCATTCTGCAAGGTTTTTTTTACTTCTAAAAAACTCATACCTGAGTAAATAGATAAGGCTAGAATTCCTTTTTTCTTTAATCCTTCCACCTGATCTTTGATCAGTGCAATTAAGGGACTAATTACTAAACAAATTCCTTCTTTTGCTAATGCTGGAACTTGAAAACAAATAGACTTTCCTCCTCCAGTGGGGAGTAAGGCAAGGGTGTCCTTTCCTTCCAAAATACTATTAATAATATCCTCCTGTAAGGGTCGAAATTCATCGTAACCCCAATTTTCTTTTAAAATTTGATGGATGGAAATTTTGGTCAAAACGATATTTTTTAAAGGCAGTTTTGGTTAGTTTATTTTTGGATTACAAGGCGCTTCCTAGGGTGCAAAATAGGTATAAAACTAATGTTGTTTTTATATTTTTATTTAGTTTAGCTAATATTGAATAACGTTTTAAATAACAATGTCCTCAACTTATAATTAAAAGGAATTACTAAATCTTAAACAGTTTTTTTACCTTCACTCTCTCCAAGATGAATCAATGAAGGGAAAATTCTTTTTTTTGACAGCTTCATCTTATTTATTTAAAAATCAACTTGTATGAAAAAATTTTTATTCTTGTTTATTGGTTTAATTATCTGTGCCAATCTTTCTGCACAAGACAAGCCAGTAGCATTTAAAGGCGCGCTTATTTATCCGATAACTAGCCAGCCCATTCAAAATGGAATAGTGATTGTTCAAAATGGCAAAATTATAGCTGTCGGCGATGCCTCTTTAAAAATCCCTTCAGATGCAGTGATTACTGATGCAAAGGGTAAAGTAATTATGCCTGGAATAGTAGATACTCATTCACATCTTGGTGGTCCAGAAGGAGGTGATTATTCTGCCGCTTTAAATCCTGACGCAAGGGCTTTTGATGCCATCAATCCAACCAGTGATGGATTTAAAAAAGCATTAGCAGGCGGACTCACCACTTTAAATATTATGCCAGGAAGTGGACACTTAATGAGTGGTCAAACGGTTTATGTAAAAATGCGAGAAGCAAAAGTGATGGAGGATTTGATCATCTTGAATGAAAAGGGTTTGTTTGGCGGCATGAAGATGGCTAATGGAACCAATCCAATGAGGGGTACTGGTGGCTTTCCTGCTACTAGAGCAAAGAGCGCAGCTATGGACAGAGATTTGTTTACTAAAGCAAAAGAATATAAAAACAAAATAGATAAGGCCGCAAAAGATTCCTCCAAACTTCCGGAAAGAGATCTTCGTTTAGAGCCGCTGGTTGAAGTATTAGAAGGAAAAAGAGTAGTGCATTTTCATACGCATAAAGAAAATGATATTTTAACCGCCATTCGTTTAATAAAAGAATTTGGCTTTAGAGCCGTTTTGCATCATGTAAGTGAAGGTTGGAAAGTGTCTAATGAAATAGCCAAATCAGGAGTGCCTTGTTCTATTATTGTTATTGAATCGCCTGGCGGTAAATTAGAAGCGATGGATTATTCTTCTACAAATGGAGCTGCATTATCAAATGCTGGAGTTTTGACTGGCTTTCATACAGACGATGGGGTAACCGATTCTCGTTTATTGATTCGTGCCGCAGCAATGAGCGTTAGGGCTGGTATGGATAAAGAAAAAGCCTTGGAAGCACTTACTATTAATGGTGCAAAAATGCTTGATTTATCTTCTCGAATTGGTTCGTTGGAAAAAGGTAAAGATGCAGATTTTATTATTTTATCAGGTGATCCATTTAGTTTATATACTAAAGTAGAACAAACTTGGGTGGAGGGTAAGAAGCGCTATGACATTACTAATCCTGCTGACAAAGCATTTTTAGTGGGCGGGTTTAAAGTCTATTCATCTCAAAGAGAAGAATACATGAATCATGAGGATGAAATTGGTAATTAATAAATCGACTAAAAAAAATCAAATGAAAAATTTATATCAAATATTAATTGGTTTGTTAGTGATGCCCTTCATAGCGCATTCGCAAACAGCTATTAAAGCTGAAATAATTTATACAGTTAGTGGGGCAGCCATTAAAAATGGAGTGGTACTTATAAAAGATGGAAAAATCGAAAGGGTAGGTACTGCAAAAGAAATTGATATCCCCAAAAATTATACTGTAGTTACTTCTAAAGTTGTTACGCCCGGATTTATTGATGCAAGAAGTGTAGTGGGTTTATCGGGAGCATTAAATATTCCTACTGATCAAGACCAGTTAGAAAAATCATCTCCAATTCAACCTGAATTAAGAGCAATCGATGCGTATAATCCGGAGGAAAAATTAGTAGCCTATGTGAGAGAATTTGGTGTTACCACCATGCATACTGGACATGGTATTGGTGCTTTAGTAAGTGGTCAAACAATGGTTGTTAAAACCAAGTCCGGCAAGATTGATGAGGTAACTTTAGTACCAATGGAAATGTTAGCCATGACCATTGGAGCTTCGGTGGAGGGCAATTTTACTAGTCCTGGTACAAAAGCAAAACAAATTGCAATGATTCGAACAGAATTCTTGAAAGCTCAGGCGTACCTACAAAAACAAAACGATAAAGACACCGCTAAACGTCCAGCAATTGATTTAAAATATGAGGCATTAAGTAAGTTATTAAAGGGGGAAGTGAAGGCTTTAATAACCGTAAATTCATCGAATGATATTATGAATGCCATTCGATTAGCTAAAGAATTTAATTTTAAATTAGTGATAGATGGAGCTGCAGAAGCGTATAGATTAATTGATGAAATTAAGGCTTGCAAAGCAGAAGTTATATTACATTCCACCATGTCAAGAAATGCAGGAGATATGATCAATATGACAAGAGAGAGCGCTGCGATTTTAACTGCTGCAAATATTCAAGTGAGCATTGAAACAGGATTTGAAGGATATGTTCCTAAAACACATGTGTTGTTATTTGAAGCTGCATTAGCAGTAACCTATGGCCTTCCTTATGAAGAAGGATTGAAATCAATCACATTGAATCCAGCTAAATTATTAGGAATAGATAAAAGAGTGGGAAGTATTGAAAAAGGAAAAGATGCGGATTTAGTTTTGTTTGATGGAGATCCCTTCGAGTATCTTACTAAAGTTTCAAAAGTGATGATTGATGGACAATGGGTAAGTAAAAACTAAATTTATTTTTGGGTTTAACTATTCAATTTTTGAAACAAAGAATTGAGTCAGTAAATTCAATCCAAATGGCAGGTTGCTTAGTAAAGGATTAAATAATGAGCCCTATCAAATCATTAAATTTATTAATATCAAATCAAAGATTATTTAAATTTGGTTAGATAAATAGTTAATACTAACTTGAAGTCCTAATTCTAATTTGCTATATCTTAAAAAAATTTCTATGAAGAAAGAAACAAAAAACAAAACTAAAAATCCAAGACGCGAGTTTATTCGCAATGCTGCGTTGACTTCAGCTGGATTTTACATCGTCCCTCGCCATGTGTTGGGTCGTGGATTTACCGCTCCTAGCGACACCTTGTACATTGCTACGATTGGTGCTGGTGGAAAAGGAACGAGTGACTGTGCTGGTTTTATGAGAAGATGGGATGAGGAGAAAAAAGCATTTGTACCACAAGAAAAAGCTAAAATTGCTTTCTTGTGTGATGTTGACCAATTACAAGGCGCAGGTACTTTTAAAAAATATCCTGATGCTAAAGTATATGAGGATTGGAGAGTGTTGATGGAAAAAGAGCACAAAAATTTTGATGCTGTTTCTGTTTCTACACCAGATCATACCCATGCCGTAGCTGCTTCTGCTGCTATCGTTCATGGTAAACATATTTGGGTTCAAAAGCCAATGACGCATGATATTTACGAAGCACGTGTGCTAGCACAACTTGCTCGTGAGCATAAAGTAGTGAGCCAAATGGGTAACCAAGGTTCATCAAATGATGGCGTTCGCCAAATGAGAGAATGGTATGAGGCGGGACTTATTGGAGAAGTAACAGATGTTTATTGCTATACTAACCGTCCAGTTTGGCCACAAGGTGGTATGAAATGGCCTACTAAAACTGGTACGCCTCCAAGCACATTTAACTGGGATCTTTGGCAGAGTTCTGCTAAGGCAAAACCTTACCCTTCTGGCCGTACTGGTCAGCAACGTAATGGCATGACTCCTGGTCTTTCTTATGATGATGCTTTCCACGTAGCTCCATTTGATTGGCGCGGATGGTGGGATTACGGAACCGGTGTAATTGGTGATATGGGTGCTCACATCCTAGAAGCTCCAATGACTGTTCTTAATCTTGGATATGTAAATGCAGTTCAAACAAGTTTAGGTAATCCAAGTATGGGATTGAAGCAAGAAGAATTCCCAGATGCTTGTCCTCCATCAAGTAATACTATTTTGACTTTTGCTAACCCTAAAAAAGGTAAGCATGGTAAAGCACTTCCAAATATTAAGATTCACTGGATGGATGGTGGTTTAACCCCTCCAAGACCAGAAGAAATGGAACCTACCGATACTTTAGCACTAAGTGATGGTAGCGGTATGATCTTCATCGGTACTAAAGGTAAAATGATTGCAGGTTGCTATTCAGCAGGTGCTAGACTTTTACCAGTATCTCGTATGGAAGAAGAAGCGATTAAAAAATTACCTGTTAAATATCCAAGAGTACCAGGTGGTGCAGAAGCTCACTATCAACAATGGGTTGAAGCTTGTTTGAAAGGATACGGAAAAGGTGAAACAAGTTCTCCATTTGATAAAGCTGCAATGGTAGTGGAAAATATGCTTGTTGCTAACTTGGCTATCAGAGGTTACAACGTAGAAAGAACTTCTACTCCTGTAGCTGCTGCTCCAGCTGCAACGGCTACTGGCGCACAACGTGCTATGCCTCCAAGAAAAGTTTTCCCTGCTCGTAACATTACTTTATTATGGGATCATGATCAAATGAAGATCACTAACTGTGATGAAGTGAACCAATTCGTTAAACGCGAATACAGAGAAGGCTTCGGATTGAGCGGTATTTAATCTTTACAATTACATTTTCATAGAGGCAACCTAATTGGGTTGCCTCTTTTTTTGGGACTTATAATTTAAATATATTTAATCTTCAAGGGAATTTTTTAATTGACAAATAAGATGGATGAAGTCCATTTTATTTTAGGAACTAAATTTCTATTAGTTGGTAACTTTAATTTTTATTATTAAATAAATCTACAATGAAAAATACTAAAGTAATTCTATTCTTATTTTTATTTAGTATCAGTAAGCATAATTTCGCTCAGCCAGTGGAGCGACTTGTTAAAGTAATTGTTGCTGCAGATCATTCTGATTGGACGTATAAAAAAGGGGAGAAGGTAAAGTTCACTTTGTCTGTTTTTAAAAATGGCAATTTAGTAAAGGATGCTAAGGTTCGTTATGAAATTGGACCTGAAAAGCAAACGCCTATAAAAAAAGAAACAATTACACTTGCAACAGGTACTCAAACGATTGATGCCGGAACGATGCAAGTACCAGGTTTTTTACGATGCATAGCCATTGCCGAAGTAGATAATAAAGAGTATCGTAATTTAAGTACGGCAGGTTTTGATCCGCTACAAATTAACCCCACTATTGAAAATCCAACTGATTTTGATGACTTCTGGAATAATGCATTGGTTGATCTTGCTAAAGTACCGATGGATGCAAAAATGACTTTGATTCCTGAGAGATGTACTGAAAAGGTAAATGTGTATCAGGTGAATCTTCAAAATTATAAAGTAGGTACAAGGCTTTATGGAATTTTATGTGTACCTAAAAAAGAAGGTAAATATCCTGCCTTATTACAGGTGCCAGGCGCAGGTGTGAGAGCTTATACAGGTGATATTGCCAATGCTGAAAAAGGTATCATCACCTTCCAAATTGGAATTCATGGCATTCCTGTCACAATGGATCCATCGGTATATCTTGATTTGGGTACGGGCATTTTAAATGGCTATTTCAATCATAATCTGGATGATCGCGATCGATTTTTTTATAAGCGAGTTTATGTAGGTTGTGTTAGAGCCAATGACTTTTTAACTAGTCTACCACAATTTGATGGAGTTAATTTAGCGGTTACTGGCGGAAGTCAAGGAGGTGCTTTATCTATAGTGACAGCTGCACTTGATAAGCGGGTAAAAAATTTAGGCGCCTTCTATCCAGCTTTATCTGATGTAACAGGTTATTTAAGTGGACGTGCAGGTGGATGGCCTCACTACTTCGACAAAGCAAATATGGCTTATAATAATACCAAGGAAAAATTAAAAACACTTGGCTATTATGATGTGGTAAATTTTGCTAAAAGAGTTAAAGTCCCCGGATTTTATTCATGGGGTTACAATGACGAAACCTGTCCTCCAACTTCTATGTATGCGGCTTATAATTCAATCACCGCACCTAAGGAATTATTTTTAGCACTTGAAACTGGACATTGGACTTATCCAGAACAGAACGAAAAAATGACTAATTGGTTGTTGGGGAAATTAAAAAATAATTAAAAAACAGGACTTAAGAATTACAAAACTAATAATCGGTAGAGGAAGTATTTTTTTATGCTGAAGGCAAGTTGTCTTTTGACTGATCAGGTTCTTTTTTGATTTCAGTAGGCAACTTTGCATTTTGTTTTGCTTCCGCAATTGATTTTTTAATGATCGCCTTCATCTCTTCTAGCTCTTCTTGAGTTAGCGGTTCAATGTCTTCTATTTTTTCATTTAACTCATCCATGGTTTTCATTCATTAGTTGTATAAAATGAGATTGGAACTATCTAATCGAAAGTTAAATTTAATGATTTTATAGTACGTTTTTAAAGTTAAGCCGAATAGAATTTATTGCTAATACTACATCACTAAATCCCATAGCTAGTGCTGCAATACCGGGATGTAATAGCCCCATGGCAGCAATAGGGATGGCTACAATATTATAGATGAAGGCCCAGAATAAATTTTGTTGAATGGTAGTAAAAGTGTGCTTACCAAGTCCTAAGGCTAGCGGTAAATGCTGGATACCCTTATTCATCAGCACTACTTGTGCACTTTGAACGGCTAGTTGAGTAGCATCACTCATTGAAATTCCAATGGTAGCTTTTGCTAAAGCGGGTGCATCATTAATACCATCTCCTACCATCGCTGCCGGAGTTTTTTCATTGATTTGAGCTACAATAGCCAATTTTTCTTCTGGTGATTTTTCAGCAAATATTTTAGAGATGCCGAGCGTGTCGGCTACCTGCTTAGTTCTTTCTAAGGAGTCACCACTGAGTAAAATTGTTTCTATATTTTTAGAATGAAGAAATGATATTACGTCAAAAGATTCTTTTCTTATTTTATCTTCTAAATCTATCCAACCTGCTAAGCTTTCATTAATAAGCAAGTAGGCAGTATGCGAATGATCTGATGTAAGGGCAGCAGCTATTTTATGAGATCCTAGTTGATATATATTCCCCTCGCCATCTTCAGCTTTTATTCCAATTCCTTTTATCTCTTCAATTTTTTTCCATTGAATGGCATTATTTATTTTCCATTCGCTGACGATAGTTTTTGCAATGGGGTGGTTAGAGTATTTTTCTAGTGAAAAAACAATCCGTTTAAATTCTTCCTCAGCAAGGGGGCTGTATTTAAAATCAGCAATAACAAACTGACCCATAGTTAGTGTGCCGGTTTTGTCAAAAATGACGGTTTTAATATTTTTAAATAATTCTAGCGCCTTTGCATTTCTAAAAAGAATTCCATTTTTAGCAGCTCTACCTAGGCCTACTGCAATGGCAGCAGGAGTGGCAAGTCCCATGGCACAAGGACAACTGATTACCAAAACGGCAATACTTCTCATCAACGAATCAGCTGCTGGAATTTGAAATACATAGTAATTCAGTAGAAAGGTTACCATCGAAATACTTATTACAGCAGGTACAAAAATGGCACTGATTCTGTCCGCTAATTGTTGTATGGGTGGTTTTTCACCTTGGGCTTGTTTTACTAAATTTAAAATATTGCTGAGCACGGTATCCTTACCAGTAGCAGTAACCTGGGCTTTTATAGTTCCATCAGTTAAAATGCTACCTCCAATTAGGGTATCTTTTTTTTGTTTAAGCAATGGTCTGCTTTCTCCTGTAAGTAAGGATTCATTCACCTGCGCCTCTCCCCAAATTATTTTGCAATCGGAAGGTACTTGCTCGCCTGTTTTTATTAATACTAAATCACCTACTCTTAGTTGTGAACGCTCTACTGGAAATATTAATTCTTTATGTTCCTCATCAAATGCAATCATATTGGCCATGAGCGGTTGACTGCGCGCCAATTGATTGAGTTCTTTTTGAGTCGCAGATACAGATTGATGTTCAACCCATTCTCCTAAAAATACCAGGGTAATAATGGTAGCGGTTGTTTCATAAAAAAGATAATCCATTCCCAAGTCACCAATAGTACCAATGAGGCTGTAAACAAATGCAGCCGTAGCTCCTAGCGCTATTAGTACATTCATATTAGGGATACCACTGCGTAGACTTTTTATTGCACTGGTTCCAAAATAACTCATACCCACCCAATATACCGGCATACAAATCGCTAGCTGAATCCAGGGATTCATTAAGAAATGAAAATGCCATGGAAGCATGTGAAGTAATAGTACCAAGGTAAAGGGAAGGCAGAAACTGAATCGCTGAAGGTGATTTGAAAACAACTTCTTTTTTTTGGGTCGCTGTTGAATTAGCGGTTCGTCTACAACATGGTAGCCCAGACCTTCTATTCCTTCGGCAATAGCCACTTTAGAGCTATCGGCTGGAAGTGTAAAACTTACCTCACCCCCAATAAAATTCACTTTGACATCAGCACTTCCTTTCTTTTGAAGGTATTGATTGATGGTCAATGCACAATTGGTACAAGTCATTCCCTCTACTTTCCAGACTACTTTTTCCATAGCACAAAATTATTATTTCCATACTTGAATGAATTACTAATCAAGAAAAATATCTTTGCAACATGGAGGTAATTTTTTCATTGAATCAAATAGGGGCAGCTGCAGATGAAATAATCGCTATTTCAGCTAATTATAAGGTGCTGGCACTTCACGGTGAAATGGGTGCAGGCAAGACCACCTTTACACAGGCTTATTGCAAAGCGAGAAAGGTATCCGACAATATATCAAGTCCTACTTTTTCTATCATTAACCAATATAGCACTCAGTCTGGAGAAATTATTTATCATATGGACCTCTATCGTTTAAAAAATGAAGAAGAGGTTTTTTCAAGTGGAGTAGAAGATTGTTTGTTGTCTGGCAATATTTGTTTGGTGGAATGGCCTGAAAAGGCAGCGAACATTTTACCCGATGAAACTTTGCATTTGTACTTTACTGCTGTAGATAC
>CANCRO010000083.1 GCA_947380605.1 Chitinophagaceae bacterium | reverse complement strand
GAAGCTGCACTTGCTAATTTTAAAGCAATGCGTAAAGTATGTGATACAGAATTGAAAGATATGTATCTAGGTATTGGAACGATAAAAAATGGCGAAATGGCCAAAACATTTATTGATGCAGGTTGCGATTATATTATTTGTCCTGGTTTAGTAGAAAGTGTTGCGAAAGTTGCTGATGCCAACGACATGCTTTGGGTACCGGGTTGTATGACACCTTCCGAAATAATTACTGCCGAAAATTTAGGTGCTAAAATGATTAAATTATTTCCAGGAAATATTTTAGGAATGGAGTTTATGCAAGCTATTCGTGAATTATTCCCTGCGTTATTATTTATGCCAACTGGAGGAGTAGATACGACTAAAGAAAATATTGAAGGATGGTTCAAATCGGGTGTTTGTGCGGTAGGAATGGGAAGTAAATTAGTTACCAAATCTGTAATGGAAAATAAACAATATGCAGAACTGATTGCTGCTACAAAGCAGGTGTTGGCCATCATCCAAGATTGTAAAAAATAAATAAATTGCTGCTATATGAATCAAACTACCATTGGTAAATACAGATGGACCATCTGTTCACTATTGTTTTTTGCTACTACTGTAAACTATTTAGATCGACAAGTATTAAGTCTATTGGCTCCTGATCTTTCCAAAGAATTTGGATGGACCAATAGTGACTATGCGAATATCACCGCTATATTTCAGTTTGTATATGCAATTGCTATGCTGTTTGCAGGGCGCATCATCGATAAGTTGGGAACTAAAGCAGGATATACTTGGGCAATTATTATTTGGTCTATCGGTGCTATCGTTCATGCCTACTCGATTTTTATTGGAGAAGTTGTAGTGAATGTAATGGCATTAGTTGGTTTAGCGGCAGTTCCAGTTTCTATTATTGGATTTATGATTTCACGTGCCTTATTGGCGGTTGGGGAAGCTGGTAATTTCCCCTCTGCTCTACGAGCGACCGCAGAATATTTTCCTAAAAAGGAGCGTTCATTTGCAACGGGTATTTTTAACTCAGGAACCAATGTAGGAGCTATTTTGGCGCCACTCACTGTTCCATGGGTAGCTAAACAATGGGGTTGGGAGACCGCTTTTATTCTTATAGGTGCGCTTGGTTTTGTTTGGTTAATATTTTGGCGTATTTATTATGAAAAACCTGAAAATCAAAAAAGATTAACTAAAGATGAATTAGAGTTTATCAATTCTGATGCTGGCGAAGAGGTAACTAGTAATAACGAAAAAGTAAAAATTTCCTGGATAAAATTATTGGGTTATAAACAAACATGGGCATTTGCTTTTGGTAAATTTATGACAGATGGAGTATGGTGGTTTTTTCTTTTTTGGTTACCTAAATATTTAGAGGCTCAGTACGGAATGGTGAAGACAGAAATTATGCTTCCTTTAGCAGTATTATATAGCATGACAATGTTTGGAAGTATTGGAGGTGGATGGTTCCCAATTTATTTTATTAAAAAAGGGTTTTCTCCTTACGATGGCAGAATGAAAGCAATGTTGCTCATAGCATTTTTTCCTTTGGTGGTTTTAGCAGCACAGCCTCTAGGTAGCTATACCTTTTGGATTCCTGTAATTCTAATTGGTATCGGAGCTTCAGCCCACCAAGCCTGGTCTGCAAATATATTTACTACCGTTTCTGATATGTTTCCTAAAAAAGCAGTTGGATCTATAGTAGGTATTGGGGGAATGGCAGGTGGATTTGGAGGGGTGGTAATGTCAAAATTAGGGGGTGCCTTTTTTGATTATTATAAAGCACTTGGCCATATACAGACTGGCTATACCATTATGTTTGCGATATGTGCAGTTTCTTACCTCATTGCATGGTGTGTCATGAAATTATTAGTCCCAGTTTATAAACCAATTCAAGACCTTTAATTTTAAGTATCAGCTCAAATTTTATGTAAAATATTAATTCCTTGTAATGACATTTTATGGAAAAATTTAAATTAACTACCCAGCAGATGGATGCCTATAAAAAGGATGGGTATCTAATCGTTAAAAATTTTATTTCTAATGACGAGGTGAATAAATTGTATGGCATTGCAACCAGTGATGATTTACTTCAAAAACATGCCTTTGATTTAAATGATCAAACAGGAAAAAAAACAAAGCTAACCTTGTGGTATACTCCTGGTAATGACTCTTTCGGGTTATTGACGAAGAGTAAAAAAATAGTAGATGCTGTTGCCGATTTATTAGAAGGGGAAAGTCCAATCTGTCATTTTCATAGCAAACTTTTACAAAAGGCTCCAAAGGTTGGTGGTGCATGGGAATGGCACCAAGATTATGGTTATTGGTATAAAAATGAATTTTTGTTTCCAGATCAAATGATGTCAGTGATGGTATCCATTACAGATGCCACCAAAGAGAATGGTTGTATCCAGGTAATTCGGGGTTCACATAAAATGGGACGAATTGAGCATGGTTTTTCAGGAGAGCAAGTAGGTGCTTCGCAGCATTATGTAGATTTGGCATTGAAAACAATGGACCTAGTTTATGTTGAAATAAAAGCAGGCGATGCATTGTTTTTCCATAGCAATTTATTGCATCGTTCTGAAGCCAATGTATCAGAAAAAGCACGTTGGTCGATTATTTCTGTTTACAATAGAGCAGCTAATATTCCCTACAATGAACCTTCCCAGTCAAGTACAGTGCCTCTGCAACCAGTACCCGATGAGGCATTATTGGAATGGAAAACAGAAGGCATTGTTGATCAGGCAAATTTTTTGGAGAAAGAAAAAGACGAAGCTTTAAAATAAATTTAAATAAACAAGAACATGAATAAAAACTTATTATTGCTTCGGTCAAAAATTTCCATTTTTTTAATTTGTTTTATTTGCTTCAGCGGTGAACTAACTGCGCAGTATCCTCCTTTTTATAAAGAGATACAGGCTTTTAAAAAGTTGGATAGTATTAAGCCTCCAACCAAAAATGCCATCCTTTTAATTGGAAGCTCTTCCTTTAAAAATTGGGTAGACGTTCAAAATTATTTCCCTCTTTTTCCTATAGTGAATAGAGGTTTTGGGGGATCCACCCTGCCAGATGTAATCCGTTTTGCAGACGATGTTATTTTCCCTTATGACCCTAAACAAATTTTGATCTACTGCGGCGAAAACGATCTCGCTTCAGCGGATTCTGTTACTGCCAAAATGGTTTTTAATCGGTTTAAAGAATTATTTCAAATCATCAGAGGCCGATTGCCAAAAGTTCCTGTTGCTTATATTTCTATGAAACCGAGCCCTAGTAGAGAAAGACTTTGGCCAAAAATGATTGAAGGAAATTCGTTAATCAAAAACTATCTAAAAAAGAAAAAAAATACATCATTTATAGATGTTTATTCAAAAATGTTTGATGCCAACGGTGAAGTAATGAAAGATATTTTCTTAAAAGATAATTTGCATATGAATGCTAAAGGATATGCTATTTGGCAGAAAATTATTGCTCCCTATTTGTTGAAATAAATTTAATAGCTATCATTTTTTCGCTGACTTATTGAAATTTATTTAACTCAATCATAATATTAGTTATAATTGAGTTTGATTAGTTTTACTTTAATTTTCTAACAATCTTTTACTCAATAATAATTGAACTTTAATTTAACTGATCATGACTAAAAGTTATTTACTGCTTTTTGCTGCTTCGATGTTGGTTACTATGTCTATTGCTCAAAAACAAGCTACTGTTTTACAAGTTCCTGGTATCAATCAGTTTTGTACGATCAATGAAAAAGGAGTTTCAGTTTTGCCGAGTGGAAGGTATGTAACCCCAGCAGGTAATATGATTCGTATTACCAACGACCCTTTTGGAATGGCTGTTTCTCCCAATGGAAAAAAGGCCATTACCTTACATAATGGAGTATTTACAGTCATTGATCTTGCTTCTTTAAGTAATACTAGAGTTCCAGGATATCAAAATAAAATCAATTCCCCTCTAGCACATGAACCCCTAAGTGCTAGTCCTTTTTCAACTGATTCAATTAATAAGGAAACGCTTCCTGGAGTTCTTCCAGAAGGTTCTTTTTTAGGTGTAGCCTTTGCAGCTGATTCCAAAACGGTTTACTTGAGTGGCGGTGATGATGGCTCAGTGATTGTTTATGATATTGAAAAATTTCAACGAATTGATTCCATTTCTTTGAATGGTAAAATTGGTCAAACATTTTTTGGAGATAGTTTTACTTCAGATCTTTTACTGAATGAAAATAATAATGAGTTGTTGATTTTGGATAGAGGTAATTTTCGATTAGTAAGATATGATCTCACCAATAAAAAAATAACTGCCTCTATACCCGCCGGTCGTCAGCCTTTTGGACTGGCCATTAGCGCAGACAAAAAAATGGCATTTGTTGCTAATGTAGGGATGTATTCGTATCCGTTAATTACAGGTATGACAAAGGATAATTATGATTCATTAATGATTTCTCATCATCCTTATGGCAATAATACTAAAGAATCAATCGAAGGGACAGCAGTGGAAGGGAAAAAAATACCAGGACTAGGAAGTCCTAATTCTCCAGAAGCTATGAGTGTTTTTTCAATTGATCTTACAACCAATAAGGTAGTCGATAAATTTAAAACAGGATTGCAAGTAGGTGAAATGATTGAAGGTGCCGAAGTAATTGGAGGGGCAAGTCCTAATTCAATTGCAGTTGGTAAACAATTTATTTATGTAACCAATGCAACCAATGACAATATCGCTGTCATTGATTATAAAAATCATAAAATATTAAAACATATTCCTATCAAGGTGGATAAAAGAATCGATCAATTTCGCGGTTTGTTGCCTTTTGGAATTACTTTAAGCAAAGATGAAAAAACTTTGTATGTAGCGTTATTGGGTTTCAATGCAGTAGCCGTAATAGATGTAGCTACTCAATCTACTAAGGGTTTGATACCAGCTGGCTGGGGACCTACTAGAGTTCAGTTGTCAGCTGATCAAAAAGACCTCTATATTATTTCTTGTAGAGGGCTTGGAGCTGGACCCAATGGGGGCGTTGGTTTTGTATCTCCTCCGCAGGGTAGTTATGTTGGTGATATCCAGTTAGGTACTTTTCAAAAAGTAAACATTCCAAGTGGCGATCAATTAAAAGCATATACTTCGCAAAGTATCAATAATACTTTTGTGAGTACGGTAGTGAAAGATAATCCTAAAAATCCTCTTCCAGCATTACCAGGTTTGCATGAAACTCCGATTAAATATATCGTTTATATCACCAAAGAAAATAGAACCTACGATGAAGTATTTGGGCAATTGAAAAATGCCAACGGTGATAGTTCGCTTGCAAGGTTTGGAGTAAATTGTGAATATACTTTTCCGGATTCATTGAAGTCTATATTCAAAAATGTAAAAGTTACACCCAATCACCATAAAGCAGCAAAACAATTTTCTTTTAGTGATAATTTTTATTGTGATAGTGATGCATCTATCCATGGACATCATTGGATGGTGGGGGTTATACCGAATGAATGGGTTGAAAGTAATTCTAGTGTTGACAAATCGGCTAAGATTTTTTCTTCAGCTCCAGGTCGTCGTTATCCGGGCACAACAGGGAGTGTAGACCCTGAAGATTATGGTGAAATTGGTGGACTATGGGAGGCATTAGAAAGAAAAAAAATCAATTTTTATAATTTTGGCGAAGCTAATGAAACAGCCCATGTTCGAGAAGAATGGTCTGATACAGCTACTGGTGCAGCGCATGGAGTAATGGTGCCAATGCAAAAGGCTTTGTTTACCAGAACGAGTCATAATTATGCTGGATTTAATATGAATATTCCTGATCAGTTTAGGATGAATCAATTTGAATCTGAGTTTACTAAAATGTGGATTAAAGGGAAAAAGCCACTACCTTCTCTTATTACCATGCAAGTTCCCAACGATCACGGAGCTCGTAAAAGACCTGAAGATGGTTATTATTACCCTCATTCGTTTGTAGCAGACAATGATTTGGCAGTAGGAAGAATTTTACATTTTTTATCTCGTACCAAATATTGGAAAAATATGTTGGTCATAATTACCGAGGATGATCCTCAGGGAGGTTCCGATCATATAGATGCGCATAGAAGTATTTTAATGATGGCAGGCCCTTATGTAAAAAAAGGATATGTTAGTCATACCCATGCAAATTTTGGTTCCATTATAAAAACCATTTATAATATTTTAGGTGTTCCTTATGTAAATCATTATGATGTTACTGCTTCTTTGTTGCAAGACTTTTTTACGGAAAAACCTGATTACACTCCCTATACTTTGGAGAAGCATGATGAGCGTGTTTTTGATGTAGAAAAGGCCATGAAAAAATACAATCGCCCCATCGATTGGAGAAAAATAGAAAAAGGACCTGAAATGGATGATGAAGATGAAATTAGAAAAAATCACTACAAAAAAACAGCAGAGAATTAATTATGTTTTGTAATTATAAGAAAATATTCTTTTGTATTTTATTGATATTTATTTTAATTAATGAAGTCTGTGTTGCACAAAATAAAGAGTCAACCTCGACTACCAATCTTAATGAAATCAAATTAAATAGCTACAGAATAATCCAGGGAAAAGATTTTTTAAATGAAGTGGAGGGAGCTGTTATATATGCAGGTAAAAAGACTTCAGTAATTAATTTAGATAGTATCGAGGTAAATAAAGCTATCAATAATACTAGACAAATTTTAGCTAAAATACCTGGGGTGAATATTGTTGAAAGTGAAGCAGGTGGTTTTGTGGCCAATGGAATAGGATTACGAGGTTTGAATCCTGTACAGTCTCTTGAAATGAATGTTCGTCAAAATGGATATAATATAGCTGCAGATGTGTATGGGTATAATGAAACCTACTATTTACCACCTATGGAAGCAGTAAAAAGAATTGAATTTTTAAAAGGTGCAGCTTCCATTCAATTTGGTTCACAGTTAGGAGGAATGGTAAATTATGTTTTAAAGGACGGGGTGGCTAATAAATTATTTAAATATAGTACCATGCAAACTGCTGGTAGTAATGGCTTGTTGAATAGTTATCATTCAGTTGGTGGCACCAATAAAAAGTGGTCTTATTTCGGCTATATCAATTATCGAAAATTAGCAGGTTGGCGTCCTAATTCTAATCAAGATCAATTATCAGGATTTGGCAAATTATCATATCAGGTTAATAAAAAGATAAAGTTGGGCATTGAATATTCTTTATTAAGAAATAAAATTCAGATGCCCGGTGGATTATCCGATGATCAATTTGAAGAAAATAGCCAAACTTCTGTCCGTACTCGCAATTGGTTAAAAAGCCCTTGGAATGTACTTACCGCTTCTTTCGATTATAATATTGGTCCAGCTACTTTTTTACAAATTAAATCAACCTTATTTTCTGGAGAAAGAAGCTTGGTTTGGTTCAGTGGTTTACCAGAAGATCCTGATAGAAGGAACCCTATAACTGGAAGTTTTTTAAACCGAGAAATTGATAGAGAATACATGAAAAGTATTGCTACGGAAATGAGGGTATCGAATATTTATCATATTGGAAAAATGAAAAGTATATTGTCTACTGGAATTCGTTTTTCTGAAGCTGGATTTGATAGAGAAGAGGATGCCCCTGGTAATAATCATACAGATTTAGATTTCTCACTTACGGGCCCTTACGCTGAAAGATTTCATTATACTACCTCCAACCTGGCATTATTTATGGAAAACTGCTTTCATATAACTAATGATTTTTCTATTACTCCAGGATGGAGACTAGAATCACTGGCTTCAGAAATCGAGGGGGAAAGAGAAATTGGCGGGGTAGAGGTAGAAACTGAAGAAGAAAAATCAAGAATGTTCCCTTTATTTAGTTTAGGTATGCAATGGGTAAATTCAAAGGCATGTACTTTCTATTCAAATATTTCACAAGCTTATCGGCCGGTTGATTATGCTCAATTATTGCCCTTTAGTATGGTAACTAAAGTGGATCCTAATATGAAAGATCCTAAAAGTTGGAACCTAGATGTAGGGGTGAGAGGAAGTGTAAAGTCTTTTTTTAACTACGATCTAAGTGTATTTTATTTAAACTATTCTAATCGAATTGGCTTAGTTAATAAAATTGATGAATATGGCAATCCCTTTACTTTGAGAACTAATGTTGACAAAAGTATTCATAGTGGTGTTGAAAGTTTTGCTGAGTTAAATATTACTCGAGCAGCTAATATTAATAAAGCTCTTGGGGATATAAGTATTTATAATTCTTTTGCGTATACAAGGGCCCGTTATGCTACTGGAATCTATAAGGATAAACAAGTAGAATATGCCCCTGAATTGATTAATAGGTTGGGTTTTTTGTATAGTAAAAATTGGTTTACTACTTCGTTTCAACTTTCCAATCAGTCTAAATCTTTTACTGATGCAATCAACACAGAACGGAGTGCAAATCCAGTTATCGGAGCTATTCCATCTTATAGCGTAATCGATTGGTCTGTTTCAGCAGTTTTTAAAATGTTTAAATTTAAAGGAGGAGTAAACAATATTTTTGATAAAAGATATTTCACTCAGCGCACAGATGAATATCCAGGACCTGGAATTATACCTTCTATCGGGAGAAGTTTTTATTTTGGTGTGGGATACAACCTATAGCCTACTAGGGTAGTTGTAGGTATAAATAAAGCTTTACTAATAAAAATTAATTAGTCACTTTTTTTGGGGCTACTGCTTTAATTACTTTTTTCTTAGGGCTTGCAGCTTTCTTTGAAGGGTTTGGCACTATCGGAGTACTGACAACTTTAGTTTTTGCAACTTTTTTGGGAGCGGTTTCTTTTATTCCTTCAATTAGTAATTTCGCTGCCTTTTTAACTCTTTTATCAAATTTTTTTTCTCCTAATTTTTCTCTTAATGCAACAACTGCTGAAGAAATTTGAAGTGATACCTCTAATAGTAAGGTTTTCTTAGTGGTTGCTTTTTTATTGTCAGTAATTTGTTTAGCTGTCATGGTAGTAGTATTAATGTAATGATAAAAACGGTGAATGATTTAGATACTATAAAAAAAAGAAATATAATTTTAAATATTTGCTGAATCCTTAGATACTTTTGCTTTTGATTCAACTTGTCCTTTGTAACGAGCGATGGTATTATTAGCCTCTAATAATTTTAGTTTTAATTCATTGAGTCCGGGCAACCCTGCCTGCATGATTGCTTCAGTTTCTTCATTGTTTTTTTGAAGCAATAAAATATCCTCTTCCTGCATCTTTATTATTGCTCTAGCCTCATTCATCTTTTTTAAAAAATCATTTTCTAGACTTTGTTTCGACTGATATAATAGCGTATTCTCCTTTTGTAAGGTTTCTTTCATTAATTTTTCACTTTCCCAAAAACCTTCAATGCTATTTTTTGTTTTTTTTATTTTAGTTAGCTTAACCGTTTGCATTGTCCAGGCAATAATAAACCCTAGAATGAAACAGAGGCAAGTAATGATTATGATGAAAGTAATTGTCAAAACTAAAATTTAAAGTCACTTATTATTGACCGATTGATAAAATCTAAGCTAATATATTCAATTTTTTTCTCAAAAAAACAGTTTTAATCAATTTTCATAAGTATTTTATTTGAAATCCTCTATTGGTAAAGATAATTGGTCAAATGACTTAATTCCCTCTTACTTATTTATTGAAATAAGTTTTCTTACAATCTTTGATTTCTTAATCTATAAAAAAGGTCGTTATAGTACAATTAATATATTTTTTTAATACATCTCATAGTCTTTTTAAACACGCTAATTTTTAATTTTGACATTAGTTACTTTGATAGAATGTAGCTAACTTTTACCAGTTATTTTATCTTAAAAAAATTGAATGAAAAGAAAATATCTGACTATCTCGATTTTTATATGCGCATTTTGCGTAATTAAAATTCAAAGTGGGAATGCCCAAAATTCCCTTCAAAAATTTAATGCTAAAGGTCAAGAAGTGTATCAGGATAAACCCTTTCTCCAAGATTACAGTATTCGGTATTATCTATCTGGTGACAGCAAATCGACCTCGTTGAAAGAAATTTCTATTAATCGCGATAATCAAATTCGTATTTTATCCAATAAAGGAATATGGGTACCTGATAATGGGAGCATTTTTTATCCTGGAAAATTTGTAGCTGATCATTCTTATCCTGCAATTATTCCAAAAGAAATTTTATCAATTAAAACTTTTCAAAATCAAACTTTCTATTTAGATAATAAACAACTATTCAGTAATGCTTGGGCAGGAAAAATTCAAGTCGATCATCATTTACCTGGAGCTCAAATTTTTGAAGTAGGAAAAGATTTCCACTTTTTAGTTTCTGATGGCAACCAACTTCTTTTTCTTGATAAGCTAGGTAATAAATTATTAACCACAACATTTGAAGGTCTTCGACAGATTCGTTACCATGAAGCCACTAATACTTTTCTGCTAATTTCATCTAATAGAGTGGCTGAATTTACTCCTAGTAAAGCTATTAAGGAAATATTCTCTGGGGCTAATATTACCTCTGCATTGCATTATGGCAAGCAAAACAAAATTGTTATAGGAACTACTAAGGGTTATTTGTTTTATCCCAACAATCTATTGATTACTCAGCTTCCTTGTAATGAAATTAATGATATCGAGGAAATTGATGAACAACTTTGGTTTGGGTCAACTAATGGTGCATTCAGATTAAATGCAGATGGAAAGTATAGTTATTATGCAGGACAGAGATGGCTTCCTGATAATAACGTTATTCGAATTATTAAAGGACCTGCTAAGTCGGTTTTAGTATTAACTAAAAATGGTCTCGGAAAAATTTGCTTTGATCCAATGACATTAGAAGACAAAGCTATTTTTTATGAAAGGCAGGTGAGGGAAAAAAATATGCGTTATGGAATCAACTGCAGTGGAGTAAGATTAATTGATAATTATTCATCTGTGGAAGTTAATAATCAGCCAAGTGATAATCTTTGGACAGCGATGTATTTAGTGGGTCAATTGTACCGATACAAAGTAACTGGATCGATTGAGGCAAAACAAAATGCTTATGAATCATTTGAAGCTTTAGAAAGACTTCATACGGTTACAGGAATTAAAGGACTTTTTGCAAGAAGTTTTGAGCGTGATTACAAAATTGAAAATACCAAGGAGGCTGGATGGGAGGAAAAGGAACTTCTTTCAGGTAGTCCTGCAGCTTTATGGCTTTCGGCTGCTGATCATCATAATTGGACCTGGCGTTCAACAGCAAGTAGTGACCAGACTGTAGGTCAGGTATTTGCCCTGACTGCAATTTTGGAATTAGTTACTGATAAAGAATGGAAAGCTCGGGCACTTAAATGTTTAGATGATTTGATAGGATATATTGTAGATAATGATCTCTATATAATTGATGTAGATGGTCAACCCACCATGTGGGGTAAATGGAATCCAGCTTACGTAAATAATTTTCCAAAAAATATTGGAGACAGAAAAATTACCTCCTCTAATATTATTGCATTTTTACAAACTGCTTATCAATTTACTGGAAAAGAAAAATATAAAATAAAAGCAGTTGAGTTAATGGATAAATTTGGGTATCTAGAAAATCTGATGCGTCCCATGAGTCAAATTGGAAAAAATGATTCTGATCTGCTTAGTAAAGTTCTTTCTGAAGAATGGAATCATTCAGATGATGAGATGTATTTTTTAGCTTATTGGGGACTATATCCTTATGCACTGAAACCTTCTTTAAAAGAAAAATTTCGTAAAGCCATTCAAGATCATTGGGAGATTGAGCGGCCCGAAGGCGATGCACTATGGAATTTTACTTATGCTATGACCGGTGCTAAAAAATTCGATTTGGCTGAATCTATTCTCTTTTTAAAAACCTATCCTTTCGATCTCAGAAATTGGGCAATCAATAATTCAAAGCGAAGTGATGTTGACATAATTGCACCAAATTTCAGGGGGCAGACAACTAAAGAACGTTTACCATTAGGCGAATTGCCGATATTTAGGCATAATGGGCAGATTTTCACTTTAGACTCTCAGGGTGATGGATCTGTATTAATTAGTGCAGGGGATACCTGGCTTTTGCCTTATTGGATGGGACGCTATCTTGGCGTAATTAGCGCACCTAAAAAATAATATTGTAAAGAATTTGAAGATTTTTGAATTATTATTAAAATTTTATGTGGGGTTATTTTCTTGTATAAATTAGTTTGCTATTATTCAATTTGCAATACTGATACCTTTTGAGTATTATTGATCTAGTTGACTAGTTTTATCTAAAATATTATTATGGATTCACTTACCCATATAGCGCTTGGTGCCTGCATGGGAGAGGCATTTGCAGGTAAGTCCCTTGGAAAAAAAGCAATGCTTTGGGGAGCTTTGGCACAAAGCATACCCGATATCGATTTCATTAGTTCTTTTTGGATGGATACCGCTTCGAGTTTATTAGCTCACCGAGGATTTACACATTCCTTTTTATTTTGCGCCATTATGACTCCGTTTTTTGCTTTAATAGCGGAGTATTTTCATCGACCCCATACTATTCGATTTCGTCAATGGCTCCTGTTTTTTGGCGCTGTTATTTTTACACATGTTTTTATAGATGCCTTTAATAATTATGGAGTAGGCTGGTGGGAACCTTTCCATCATCAACGTATTTCCTTTAATACGATTTACGTAGTCGATCCTTTTTTCTCTATATGGCCTATTCTCGCTTCCGTATTGCTAGTTTTTTTTAAAACAAAAATTTCGTATCGGAAAAAAATTTGGCAGTTAGGGTTGGGGTTAAGTGTCTTCTATTTAATGTATTGTCTCTTTAATAAGTCCAAGAT
>CANCRO010000082.1 GCA_947380605.1 Chitinophagaceae bacterium | reverse complement strand
TAAACACTTAATCGGCTTAACCGAAACTTGACCACTTCTTCATAAGTGTCCTCATTCATTACCACTAATCGGTAGCGATTTCTTAAACGTTTTAGTGTATTATTGGCATCTATTTTGCCCATAGTTGATTATTGGATGTTAAAAATAAGCAACCTAACGACAATATCAGTACTAATTCCTAAAAATTTACGATATTTAACCGCTTTATAATAATTAGTGATATACATGTCGAAAAGGATCTTTTTACTGGTTTTTCTACTTTGCTCTACTTGTAGGTTTTTAAATACAATTGAAGCTCAAGTCCCTACTTGGACCATTGATTTATTAGGAAAAGAAAAAAAACCAGAGCAGTTTCAAGATAGAAAATTGGGATCTGAAAAAATGGCAGAAAAGAAATTTACTCCATTGAGACATTTTTTTCAAAACAATTTCACCCACTACAATTATTATTACAATACGAATAATAAAATTAAAACAGTTATTGAAAGGGCTAAGGAGGCACAAAAAGATGACTATAATAACTTATTAAGTTTTTACCCCTATTCGCTTGAAAATACAGCGAGCCAAAAAACTGAGCTAGACTCGGCACTTTTAAAATCAACTGCTGGAATTTTATTACATGATCTTCGCAATGATTGGATAGACAATATGTACTTACTGATGGGAAAGGCTTTTTACTTCAGAAAAGATTTTGATTCTGCGGCAGCAACTTTTCAATTTATCAACTATAATTTATTTCCTAGAAAAAAAGATGAAGAGGATGATAGAATTGTAGGGACTAGCAATGGGGCAACAAAAAGTAGAATAAGTATTGCAAACAATGAATCCACTTCTCTCTTAAAAAGTATAACCACCCTTCCCCCTAGCAGAAATGACGCCTTGATATGGATGGCTCGTACTTTTATTGAACAAGATGAACTAGGTGAAGCAGCAAGTTTAATGAATACATTACAAAATGATCCTAACCTACCCAATCGACTAAAAGATGATCTTGAAGAAGTAAATGCCTATTGGTTTTACAAGCAAAATGTTTATGACAGTACCGCGTTTCATCTTGAAAAATCTTTAAGCAACACAGACAATAAACAAGATAGAGCAAGATCAGAATTTCTTTTAGCTCAACTATATGAATTAACCAATCAATATAGCAAGGCATCCCATTTTTATTCGAGCGTATCCGCTCATACAGTTGTGCCATTAATGGACATCTATGCCCGACTTAACAAAGCTAAATTACTAAAGGGTACCAATACCAATGAGCTTAACAACAGTATCAATCAGCTTTTAAAAATGGCTAAAAAAGATAAATTCGAAAAATTTAGAGATATACTATATTATTCTGCAGCTGAATTGGCTTTACAAAAAAAAGATACCACTGCCTCAATAAAATACTTTAACAAAAGTATTCAGTACAATGAAAGCAATTCATCTCATAGAAACAAAGCTTTTCTTCAATTAGCTGATATTGCCTACCAACAAAAAATTTATAAA
The DNA here is from genome assembly GCA_947380605.1 of Chitinophagaceae bacterium. GTDB lineage: Bacteria > Bacteroidota > Bacteroidia > Chitinophagales > Chitinophagaceae > Ferruginibacter. Next base: position 11,518 of record CANCRO010000082.1, on the reverse strand, counting down.
AGAGCTTACGAATATTATGATAGTTTACAATTGAATGACACCTCTCTTGCAGGTCGACTAGAAGTGATCAAAACTAAAAAAAGCGCGCTAGCTAAAATAGTTGAAAAGATAATTGTCATAGAAAGAGAAGATAGTTTGCAAACGATTGCAGCTATGACTCAATTAGACAGAACTGCTCTAATTAAAAAAATAGCAAAGCGATTACGTAAGGATCAAGGATTAAAAGAAGAGACCGATATGGGAGGAGCCTTGATGAGCTTCGATAATCCAATTGATAATAAAAAAAATGAACCCATAGACCTTTTTTCTGATGGAAATAAAGGTGAATGGTACTTTTATAATAGTTCACTAAAATCAAAAGGACTGGCTGATTTTAAAAGGAAATGGGGAACAAGAAAAAATACGGACAACTGGCGCAGAAAAAATGCTATCGAAACAGGAGCAAATAATCCTAACCAATCACTCACTAACAATATTACTCCAAATGATATTGATAAACCTGCTGACCCTAGCTTATCTATTGGAGGTGCAAAAAATCCTAAAGATACTACGTTACAAAAAGAGGTTAGCTTCGAAGCTTTGCTAGCAAATATTCCACTAACCATTGAAAGTATGAATGCTAGTAATAATTTACTTTCAAATAATTTGTATGAGTTAGCACAACTTTATCAACAAGAACTTGAAGATTTTGAGCAAGCTATAATACAATATGAGCTATCACTAAAACGTTATCCCGATTCATTATACAAGGGTGAATTATATCTAGGGCTTTACTTTTGCTACTCCAAATTAGGCAAGGAAGAAAAGGCAGCAAAATATAAAAAATTGCTAACCCAAAACTTTGCAGGAAGTCGTTCGGAAACACTAGTAAACAACCCTACCTCGATCAGTTCTAATTCGAAAAATATTGAGGGAACTAATCAGTACAACAAAATATATACCCTCTTTATCGAAGGTAAATTTGAAGAGGCCGTTTTAGAAAAGCAAAAAGCAGATAGTGTTTATGGGAATAATCTATGGACTCAGCAACTACTTTATATAGAAGCCGTTTTTTATATCAAACAAAGAAAAGACAGTATCGCCATTGACCTACTTACAAAAATAAATAAACTATATCCTCAATCGAATTTAGCCCAAAAGACCACTACATTGATAGATGTGTTAAAAAGAAGAAACAGTATTGAAGAATATCTTTCCAAACTCGAAATCACTAGAGTTCAGGATGAGGTATTAGAAAAAAACAATGGAAACCTAATACTCTCGACTAAAGATTCGGTTAATCAAAAAATAAGTACAAAAGCATACCCGGCTAAGGATAGCGTTAATTTAAATGTTAGTGCTGCAAAAGATAGTATAGGGAATGTAAATTCATCTGCATCCAAATACCTTTTTAATGCTGAAGGTCCTCATTCGGTAATGATGATTTTAAATAAGGTAGATGGTACCTATATTAATGAGTCGAAAAACTCATTAGATCGATATATTCGTAGCAACTTTTACAATCAATCTATCACCATAACAAAAGATGCTATTGATAAAGACAATACCATTTTTGTGTTTTCTGATTTTACCAACATTCAAGCTGCTTACGAATTTTTATTAAAAATTAAAAAAGCAAGTTCAGAAGAATTGTCCTGGTTGTCTAGCAGTAAGTATTCTTTTTTACCAATTTCTGGGGAAAATCTATTAGTATTAAAAACAAATAAAGATATTGCAGACTATATAAGTTGGCTGAAAAAAAATTACCCTGTTAAGTTGTAATTTTATCTAGGCAAATTGATGATAGCATTAGCAATTAAAATAGACCTTCTTTCAATTTCAACAATAAAAAAAAATTAGATGAAAGACTCAGTTAGGATTTTATGGAGGGTATTTTTTGGGGGTGTATTATTAGTGATTTTACTATTTACCCTTGCTAATTTTGGCGCCTTTGGAAAAATGCCCTCGCTAAAGGATTTAGAAAATCCAGAAGCAGACCTTGCCAGTGAAGTTTATTCTACTGATGGGAAATTAATGGGAAAATATTATGCTGAAAATAGAAGTGAAGTAAAATACAACCAAATTTCTCCCAATATTATTCATGCCTTGGTAGCTACTGAAGATCAAAATTTTTATGATCATTCTGGTATTGATGCAAAAGCTGTTGCAAGGGCAATTTTAAAATTAGGTACTGCAGGTGGAGGGAGTCCAATTACTCAACAACTTGCAAAAATGATGTTGGGACAAGGAAGAGGAAATGTTTTTACTAGGGGTCTCCAAAAAATAAAAGAGTGGATCATCGCTGTAAAACTTGAAAGAAATTTCACTAAGGAAGAAATCATCACACTTTATCTGAACAGAGCTCCATGGGGAAATAATTATGGTATTAGGAATGCTGCGAAAACTTACTTTCAAAAAGAGCCCATTGAACTAGAAATTGAAGAGGCCGCTGTATTAGTAGGTATGCTCAAAGGATTTGGTTATGAACCTATTAGACATCCTATTGCAGCCTTGAATCGCAGAAATACGGTAATTGAAAGAATGGTAGATTGTAAACAGGAATATTTAACTGAAGCTCAAGCCATCAAACTAAAAGCAAAACCTCTCGTCACTAATTACAAAAAAGCGGATGACAATGTGGGTATAGCTCCCTATTTCAGATCTGCTCTTTCAGAATCAATGAAGGAATGGTGCAAAACGCATAAAAACCCTGCCACTGGAGAATTCTATGATTTGTACAGAGATGGACTAAAAATTTACACGACCATCGATTCAAGAATGCAACAGTATGCGGAAGAATCTGTAGTTCAACAAATGCCAGTGATTCAAAGAAAACTGGATAACCTAATGAAAAATAATGGTGACAGAATGTGGAAGGTGAGGGAGAACATTATTGAAAATGCAATGAAAAATAGTGGTCGATGGAAAGCAATGGCAGAAGATGAAATTTCGCCAGACATCATAAGGAAATCATTTTTGATTCCAGTAAAGATGAAAGTCTTTGCTTGGAATGCAGCGCGAGAATTGGATACCATAATGACACCGAGGGATTCTATAAAATACCACAAACAAATGATGCAAACATCTTTTGTAGCAATGGATCCTAAAACAGGTGAGGTAAAATGTTGGATTGGAGGTATCGATTTTAAATGGTTTAAATACGACCACGTAACTGCTAGCAGGCAAGTAGGTTCAACAATAAAACCACTTATCTATGCATTAGCAGTTCAAGATGCAGGCTATAATCCATCTACCATAATAGAAGGAGGTCCCGTTCAATATGGCAAAGATCTTCGAACCTTCGAAGGAGGTGGTGGCACATTAGCTAACTGTCTTGCCTTTTCGAAAAACACCGCTGCAGTTAGAATGACTAATTTATTAGGAGTAAAGAGAATAATTGATTTTGCAAAGAGTGCAGGCATCACTGCTAATCTACCCCCTTACGCTTCCCTTGCTTTGGGTGCAGCTGAAATTCCTCTACTTCAAATGCTACAGGCTTACACCATGTTTCCTAATAAAGGATTTAACACAGAACCAATATTTATTTCAAGAGTGGAAGACAAGAATGGCAATGTACTCGAAGAATTTCCACAGATTACTAGTAAGCAAATTATTAGTGATCAAGATGCATTTACCATGATCAAATTAATGCAAGGTGTCGTTCAAATAGGCACTGGTAGATCGCTTAATAATTACGACATACCTGCAGAAAAAGCAGGTAAGACGGGTACGACCAACGATAATACTGATGGTTGGTTTATAGGATATACACCCGAACTACTAGCCGGTACCTGGGTAGGTTGTGATGATCCTTTTATCCGAATTTATTCAGGAACCAGTGGTGGTAATGAAATGGCGCTTCCAAAATGGGGCTATTTTATGAAAAAAGTTTATGCAGACAGAACACTTCCTTATGGAAAAAACTTATACTTTGAGGAACCCGCTAATATGGCCAATGACCCCATTTATGCGGATGAACAATTTGCAAATATTGTCAATCAGGGAGACAGTAACAATTTATCTCAAGACCAAGGAAATGGTGATGCAATCGACTTCTTTAATGAACCCGTATCAGAGATACCTATTGAAAGCCAACTTTCTAAAGGAAAGCCTGATACGAATACAAAAAATAAAATTCCAGCCAACACTTTACCCAATAAGACGGAAGATAAAAAAGTAGGTAAAACACTACTACCTCCTCCTCAACCGGCTGATAAAAATAAAAACCCTTCGCCTAATAGTAATAAGCAAATACCAAAAAAAGGAAATAATTAATTGTATTCAGTTAAACAATAGAATAGTAAATTGAATAGATAACCCCTCAAGTTTACACCTTAAAAAAAACTGAGATAGTAATTATTTTCAATTTTTCTACTCACATTTGCATAAGTAATAAAAGAGACGAATGAAAAACTTGATAGAAGAACTGACCTGGAGAGGAATGATACAGGACATAATGCCTGGAACGAATGAACAGTTAAACAAAGAAATGACCACTGGCTACATTGGATTTGATCCAACTGCTGACAGTCTGCATATTGGAAATTTAGTCCCGATAATTCTATTGATTCACCTTCAAAAATGTGGACATAAACCGATTGCATTGGTTGGAGGGGCTACAGGTATGGTAGGTGATCCTAGTGGAAAAAGTGAAGAAAGAAATCTATTGAGCGAAGATATTTTGAACCACAATGTTTCCAAAGTAAAATTACAGCTAGAAAAATTTTTAAACTTTGATCCAGCTCTGCCTAACTCAGCTGAAATGGTCAATAATTACGACTGGTTTAAACAAATTAGTTTTTTAGATTTCATTAGAGATACGGGCAAACATATTACTGTCAACTATATGATGAGCAAGGACAGTGTGCGTAAAAGACTGGAGAGTGATAACGGAATGAGCTTTACTGAATTTACTTACCAGCTAGTACAGGGCTATGATTATTACTGGCTAAATAAAAACAAAGGCTGTAAATTACAAATGGGTGGAAGTGATCAATGGGGAAATATTGTAACCGGCACTGAGCTCATTCGTAGAAAAAGTAGCGCAGAAGCATTTGCATTTACCTGTCCGCTCATTACAAAAGCGGATGGTGGAAAATTTGGTAAATCAGAAAAAGGAAATGTTTGGCTTGATACTAGCAAAACGTCTCCCTATCAATTCTATCAGTTTTGGCTCAATGCAGCAGATGCTGATGCAATCAAATACATCAAAATATTTACATTTTTATCCAAAGAAGAAATTGATTCATTGATTGCACAACATACCGGCAACGAACACCAGCGAATACTTCAAAAAAGATTGGCAGAAGAAGTGACTTGTTTTGTTCACAGCAGATTGGAATATGAATTTGCTGTAAAAGCTTCGGAAATACTATTTAATAATGATACTGCTGAAATACTACAACAACTGAATGAAGAACAATTGCTTCAGGTGATGGAAGGTATTCCTACGGTAACCTATTCTCTTACAGACCTGCAAAAGGGAGTAGATATTGTAAGTTTTTTAGCCGACACAAACATTTTTCCTAGCAAAGGCGAAGCACGCAAGATGGTTCAAGGAGGAGGTATAAATATTAACAAAATAAAAGTAGAATCCATCGAACTAATTATAAACGAAAGCTTTCTGCTAAATGCCAAGTATCTTCTTGTACAAAAAGGCAAGAAAAATTATACGCTGGTTAAGATGGCTTAACTAAGTTTTTACTTTATAAGAAAGTAATTTGATTAATTATGGTTTCAGTTTATTCGCTCACCAAATTCGTTTTGTAACAGATCCTCTACAGAAATAAATATTCAATAATTGATAAAATATATTTCCTAAGTTTGAGTTAATTATCCAGTATGACTAAATTAGAAATAAAATTTTTATCTGGTCCACAGAGTAGGTGGAAAGAATTAACCTTCACGATCAGCGTTTTATTTGAATTCATCAAAGGATTTAGAGCACTTCACTTTATAGGTCCCTGTGTTACTATTTTTGGCTCTGCAAGATTTGTAGATGGTCATCCCTATTATGAAAAAACCGAAGAGTTAGCAGGTAAAATTGCACAACTTGGTTTTACTATTTTAACAGGAGGTGGCCCTGGCATTATGGAAGCTGCTAACAAAGGGGCCAGGGAAGTTGGAGGAAGAAGTGTTGGATGCAATATTAAACTTCCACACGAACAAAAACCTAATCCCTATTTAGATAAATGGGTCAATATAAAGTATTTCTTTGTTAGAAAAGTTTTATTAGTAAAATACTCTTACGCATTTGTTGTGATGCCTGGTGGATTTGGAACCCTGGATGAATTTTTTGAGGCCCTTACGCTCATCCAAACTAAAATGATTGAAGAGTTTCCGATTGTAATTTTTGATAAAGAATTTCATCAAAAACTCAATGATCATATAGAGCTGATGAGAAAATCAGGAACCATATCTGATCAAGATAAGCAACTGTTTTTATTTACCGACTCTATTGACGAAGCAGTTGAGTATATAAAAATAAGTATTGAAAAATTCAACCTACAACCTGAAAAACCTTACCAACCTTTTGGATGGCTATTGGAACAAAGATTTTAAAAATAAGTTAATAAAATAAAAAACTATTCTCATGGGCATATGGAACCAGGTGGCACAATACTTATATCTAAAGAAGAAAAATCCTAACACCCCCAATTCGCAGTTTGTAAAATATATGCATGGCATCAACAGATTATCCATCTTGCTATTTCTAGTGGCAATGGTAATTCTTGCTATTAAATTATTAAGAAAGTAATTTTATTCTTGAATAATTGGCATTCAATGAAGAGCAGTGATTACGAATGTAAAAAATGATAGATACTTTTTGCAGCATTGGCAGATGCATTTCCTCCCTGACTCAATAAATTCTTTAACGCAACGTAATCTTCCTTTAGTTGCGTCCGCTTATCCTCATTGTATAGAATTTTCTTCAATTCGCTGGTAAGGTTTTCCTCTGTTAACTGCTCTTGAATCAATTCTTTTACCACTTCTTTTTTCATTATCAGGTTTACTAAACAAATATATTGGATGGTAATCAGCCACTTTGCAATTTGAAAAGACAGGGCACTTCCTTTGTAACAAATTACTTCAGGAACACCAAATAAAGCGGTTTCAAGCGTAGCGGTGCCACTAGTAACAAGGGCCGCTTTTGCAACGCGCAACAAGGCATAAGTTTGGTTAATCACCGAAGAAACATTTTGATAAGGAGACAATATTACTTGATAAAAATCATCTTCAATACCCGGTGCTTTTGCCACTACAAAATGATAATCAGGAAAATGCTTTGCTACCGATAGCATGATAGGTAATTTAGTCAGTATTTCTTGTTTTCTACTACCAGGTAATATCGCAATGATAGGCTGATTGATTGGAGAAAAAGAAGAACCCTTGACATCTAAATCGACCGTTGTTTTCAAAACAGTATTACTTTCTTTGAAATCATCCACCACCTTCACTAATGGATGACCCACATACTCTACATCCAAACCCCATTTTTTATAAAAATCCTTTTCAAAAGGTAAAATGACCAGCATTTTATCTACATTTTTTTTGATACCCCTCACCCTAGATTCCTTCCATGCCCACACCTGAGGCGAAATATAATATATTACCCTTAGACCATTTTTTTTAGCCCAAGATGCTATCCTTAAATTAAAACCAGGATAATCGATCAATACCAATACATCCGGTTGAAATTGAGTAATATCTTTTTTACAATCGCTAAGATTTCGAAAAATAGTCCGAAGGTTTTTTAATACTTCAACAAATCCCATAAAAGCCAATTCAGCATAATGCTTAACCAAGGTAGCCCCGGCCTCCTGCATTTTTTCTCCTCCCCAACAACGTATTTGGGCAGTACCCTCTAAGGTTTTTATTTCCTTTATAAGATTACTTCCATGTAAATCGCCACTTGCCTCACCTGCTATTATATAATATTTCATCGTATGCTAATATTCCATGCAATTTAACTGAATTGATCAAAGCAGACCAAAAAATGCTACATCTCCAAAACCTCCTATGGAAGCTCATCGAAAAAACGAATAAAAAAGACGTCATTTCAACTTATTTTGTACCTCTTATACTAAAATTTAAGTATGATTTATAGTACGTATAATAAAATTAAATAATATTAAATAAAAGTGCTATATATATTGATAACAATAAAATAAACTTAACTTTGCAAATCTTCAATAAAAAAAGATTATAAGCTTAAAATGACCTTTTAACTTAAAGGTTAAAATAACCAATTTTTAATTTAATTAAAGTAGTATTTAGCTTAAGCAAACTATTTAAAACGAAGCGATGAGTAACAAAACACTGATAAACAAAGTATCGGCATTTAAAACCGCAGAAAAACTAAAAGACGCAGATATCTATCCGTTTTTTCGTCCACTACAGTCAGACCAAGATACCGAAGTTATTATTGATGGTAAACGAGTATTAATGTTTGGGTCAAACAGCTACCTTGGACTAACCAATCACCCATTTGTAAAAGAAGCAGCAAAAAAGGCTATTGACAAATACGGAAGTGGTTGTGCAGGCTCTCGTTTTTTGAACGGAACTTTAGATTTACACTTAGAACTAGAAGAAGCTTTAGCCCAATTTGTTGGAAAAGAATCTGCTCTAGTATTTAGTACTGGTTACCAAGTAAACGTAGGGGTAATATCGGCGCTTGGCGGAAGGAATGATTTTTTATTTTCCGATGAACTTAACCACGCCTGCATCATTGATGGGGCGCGTCTTTCGTTTTCAAAATTATATAAATATGGACATGGTGACATGGCTCATCTAGAAAAATTACTAGCCAGTGTTCCTATAGAATCCTTTAAAATAATCGCTACAGATGGCATTTTTAGTATGGAGGGTGATATTACCAAACTAAATGAAATTACAGCCTTAGCAAAAAAATACAATGCCACCGTTTTTGTGGATGATGCGCATTCATTAGGGGTACTAGGTCCTCAAGGTCAGGGTACCGCAGCGCATTTCAATATTACCCACAAGGTAGATTTAATTATGGGTACTTTTAGTAAATCGCTGGCTTCTATTGGCGGATTTATTGCAGCAGACAAAGTAGTGGTTGAATACCTTAAACATCATGCTCGCTCACTTATTTTCAGTGCTAGTATTTCACCAGCAGCTGCAGCTAGTGCGCTTGCCTCTCTTACAGTACTCAAAGAAGAGCCTCAAAGGATTGAAAAACTTTGGACCAATACCAACTATGCTTTGAGTCTTTTAGCGAAAGCTGGATTTGACATTGGTAAAACTGAATCACCTATCATTCCGATTTTTGTTAGAGATAATGAAAAGACTTTCTTAATGGCAAAAATGCTGATGGACGAAGGAATCTTTGTTAACCCTGTTGTGTCGCCTGCTGTTCATAGCGATGCTTCAATGATTCGCTTTTCTTTAATGTCAACTCACTCTTTGAAACAGATTGATTATGCTGTAGAAAAAATTAAAAAAGTTGCATTCAAATTGAAAGTTCCTCTCTTAAATCAAGAAAGAGCATGATTACTGTAAAAAAAGTTGAAACAAAAGCGGAATTAGCTGCTTTCATTGATTTCCCTCATACTTTATTTGAAGGAGATAAAAATTATGTACCTGAATTACATATTGCTCAAAGAGATGTTTTAACTCCGGGTAAACACCCCTTCCATGACCACTCTAGCATTCAATGTTTTTTAGCTTATGAAGATGGAAGAATAAAAGGAAGAATTGCCGCCATTCAAAATAATAACCACAACAAATTTGTTAACAAAAAAGATGGTTTTTTTGGGTTTCTAGATTTATACAATGATGAAGAGGTCGCTGAAAAATTAATTGCTGAAGCAAAGAATTGGTTGATTAGTAAAGGCCTAAACACCATGATTGGGCCAGTTAATCCAACCACCAATGACCCATCTGGATTGTTGATAGAAGGGTTTGACTCACCTGCTGTGGCAATGATGACCTACAACAAACCTTATTACCTAGACCTGTTGACCGCGAATGGTTTTACAAAGAAATTCGATTTACTAGCCTACGACCTACCAACACAAACCGTTGATAAAAGGACGCTTCAATTAAAGGAAGCATTGGACAAAAGATTTGCAGATAGGAATATTGTAATACGCAATATCAATTTGAAAGATTTTGATAATGAGGTTCAAAAAATATTAAGTGTATATAATTCAGCTTGGAAAGCAAATACTGGTTTTGTTCCGATGACCGATGATGAATTCAAATATCTAGCCAAAGACTTGAAGATGATTCTTGACAAAGATTTTTGTCTTTTAGCAGAAAAAGAAGGAAAGGTGATTGGTTTTGCTTTGGCAATACCTGATATTAATCAAATACAAATAAAAATAAAAAGAGGTCGCTTATTACCTTTCGGAATTTTTAAATTGTTACTTGGACTTAAAAAGATTAATTACGTAAGAGTCATTGCACTAGGTGTTAATGAAGAATACAGGAAAGCAGGAATAGAAGCCTATTTCTACTCAGAAATAATTCAAAAAGCAATTGATAAAAAGATTACTGGAGGTGAAGCTTCTTGGATATTGGAAAATAACGAAATGATGAATAAGGGACTTTTGAATTTAAAAGCTACCGCCTACAAAAGATATCGGATTTTTGAAAAACAAATATGAAAGACAAGGTTCTAATTACAGGCGCCAGTGGCTTTCTTGGATATCACCTTATTCAAACGGCTATTGCAGCAAATTTAGAGGTATATGCTGCAATTAGAAAGAATAGTAATATAGATCACCTAAGCGAATTTTCCCTAAAATATCTTTATCTCAATTACGAAGACACCGAACAAATGAGTAGGCTAATAGCCGAAAATAAAATTGATTTCATTATTCATTCTGCTGGTGTTACTAAAGCTATCCGTCAAGAAGTATATGATCAGGTGAATGCAGGATACACCATCAATTTGGCAAAAGCTGCTGAAAATTCCGGAGGTATTTGTAAAAAAATTGTTTTCATTAGCAGTCTTGCAGCAGTTGGGCCGCTAAATGATGGCCAACAAAAAATAACTGAACAAACCCTTCCCCGACCAGTTACCGCCTACGGAAGAAGCAAACTGTTGGCAGAAAATCAATTAGCAAGCATTTCAATCCCCACTACTATTTTAAGACCGACTGCAATTTATGGTCCTAGAGATAAAGATATTTTTATCATGCTTAAGACCATCAGCAATGGCATGGATCCTTATATTGGAAAAATAGTACAACAATTAAGTTTTGTTCATGCCAATGACGTAGCATTGGCAGCAGTACAATCTCTACTTTTAAAAAATGCCTTAGGAATCTATCATATCACCGATGGTAATTCTTATAATCGATACGAATTCTCAGACATTTCAAAATCTATATTGAACCGCAAAGCTTTTAGATTTCATATTCCTATGCCTTTAGTAAAATCGCTAGCATTTTTTTTAGAAAAAGTGAATGGCTGGTTGAATAAACCTTCCGTAATTAATCGTGAAAAACTTCATGAACTGGCTGCTATTAATTGGGTTTGTGATATAAACAAGGCTAACAAAGACTTA
>CANCRO010000081.1 GCA_947380605.1 Chitinophagaceae bacterium | reverse complement strand
TGACGTAAAATTACGCAAGTGGCGGTTTAATTAGAAAGATTGTTTTAAGCAGCTTACTTATATAAAACTTAGTATATCTTTTAGCATAGTACTTTTCTTAGTCCTTATTCAAAAACAACAAACTGCCATCACCATAACTTAGAAATCGGTAATCATTTTCTAAAGCAAACTGATAAACTTTCTTCCAATCTTTTCCAATAGCGGCTGCTACTAGTAATAATAAAGTAGATTGAGGTTGATGAAAATTAGTTACGATTGCTTTCACCACTCGGTATCGATAACCTGGAGCAATCAATATTTGTGTTGGCGAAAGGATGCTATTACAATTATTTTTTTTCATCCATTCAACTAATGCTTCGAGAGCAGCTGGAGTATTGAGTGAACAATTGCTTAGAGGAGCTTCATACACATCCCACTGATGAATCATTAGATCGGCTAGTTGAGCGTTCGGATTGAGAGCTGCTTTTACCCCCATCCAAAATAAACTTTCCAATGTTCTTAGCGCAGTAGTTCCAACAGCAATAATACCGTTGTTAAAATTTTCAATTAGCTGACGAATCGTTTCAGCACTTACCTCTATCCATTCCGCATGCATGGGATGATCTCTAAGCAAGTCTGCTTTTACTGGTTTAAAAGTACCTGCTCCTACATGAAGCGTTACGAATGCTGTATGAATATTTTTATTAGTGAATGATGAAAATATGGAGGACGTAAAATGAAGTCCTGCAGTAGGCGCCGCTACTGAACCATCCTGCTTGGCATAAATAGTTTGGTATCTTTCTTTGTCAGAATCAATTGGTTTTCTTTTAATATAGGGCGGCAATGGGGTATCGCCAGCTTGCTCAATGATCTCTGCAAAACTAAGCTGAGCACGCTTCCAGGAAAATTTCACGATATAGGCATCTGTAATTTTTTCAACCAACTGCGCTTCTAATGCTACTTTTTCGCCTTGAACAAAAATCTCTTTTATCAAATTCCCTTCTTTCCATTTATTGGCACCGCCTATCAAACATTTCCATTGAATACTTTCTTTTTTTGCCATCAATACATTGTATTCATTGACAGTATCATAAGGCTCTAGACAAAAAATTTCTATACTAGCACCAGTAGCTTTTTGAAATAATAGTCTTGCTTGGATAACTCTAGTGTCATTAAAAACTAGTAAACTATTTTCAGGTAAATAGTTGGCAATATTTTTATACTGATCTTCTTGAAGAATTCCTTTTTGATAAATTAAAAGCTTTGCATCCTGTCTTTCTGCAATTGGAAAGTCAGCAATTCTTTCTTCTGGTAAATCATAGGTGTAATCAAGAATTGAAATTTCTTTGGGATGCATTATTGAAAATTAGTTAGCCAAAATATTTTTAATTCTTCTTACCCTTTTTTAATTTAGATTTTACCATTTTTAATTTCATCTACTATTGATGGATCCAATAGGGTAGAAGTATCTCCCAAGTTTTCCATTTCTCCTTCTGCAATTTTTCTCAATATCCTTCTCATAATTTTTCCACTTCTTGTTTTGGGTAGTCCAGATACAAACTGTATTTTATCGGGCTTTGCAATAGGGCCAATAATTTTAGCGACTGTTAAACTGATATCTTGTCTGCGAAGTGCTTCGTCTCCATGATGACCATTATAAATTACAAAGGCATAAATTCCTTGCCCTTTAATATCGTGCGGATAGCCTACTATAGCACTTTCTACCACTCCTGCATGCATGTTGATCGCATTTTCTACTTCAGCAGTTCCTATTCTATGTCCACTAATATTGAGTACATCATCTACTCTTCCAGTAATGCGATAAAATCCATTGTCATCTTTTAAGGCGCCATCACCGGTGAAATATAAATTGGGGTAGGTGGCAAAATAATTGGTCCGACAACGTTCATGATCACCATAGGTTGTTCTTAAAATTCCTGGCCAAGGTGCTTTCATACAAAGATTGCCTTTCATTAATCCATTCTCATCTTTTTCAGTTACTTCATTTCCTTTTTCGTCTACTAGTAAGGGTTGTACTCCGGGTAAGGGTAAAGTAGCCCAACTAGCTTTAGAAGGCGTTACGCCTGCAAGGTTACTGATCAAACAACCACCCGTTTCTGTTTGCCACCAAGTATCTACTATAGGACATTTTTGTTGACCAATATTTTCATCATACCAATGCCAAGCTTCTTCATTGATCGGTTCGCCTACTGTTCCTAATATTTTTAAGGAAGATAAATTTTTTCCTTTGATGGGTTCGGTTCCAAAAGTCATTAGACTGCGAATAGCCGTGGGTGCAGTGTATAGGCAGTTTACTTTATGTTTTTCTACAATATCCCAAAAGCGTCCAGCATCTGGCCAAGTCGGAATACCTTCAAACATCAGCGAGGTAGCACCTGCGCTTAATGGACCATACACAATATAACTATGCCCAGTAATCCAACCAATATCTGCTGTACAAAAATGGATATCACCTGGTTGATATTGAAACACATTTACAAAAGTATAGTTGGTCCACACCATATACCCCGCCACACTATGAACCACTCCCTTTGGTTTGCCCGTAGAGCCTGAAGTGTATAAAATAAACAACGGATCCTCTGCGTCCATTTCTTCTGCAGGAAAAGATACTACCCCATCTTTTTCAATCTGCGTTTCTGCATATTCCATCTCATCTTCCCACCACACATCTCTACCCTTGATCATTGAAACGGGCGTACGCGTTCGGGTATAAACAATCACACGTTTAACCGTTTTATTTCCAATCAAAGCATCATCAATGAAACTTTTTAGAGGAATATCTTTTCCGCCTCTGTAGGCGCCATCACAAGTAACAATAAAGCTTGCTTGCGCATCTTCTAATCTATCCGCAATACTTTGCGCACTGAATCCACCAAATATAACACTGTGTATTGCACCAATTCTTGCGCATCCCAACACTGCATAAGCTAACTCAGGCACCATCCCCATATAGATACAAACTCGATCTCCTTTTTTTACCCCATTATTTTTTAGCACCTGTGCAAATTGACAAACTCTTTTATGCAAACGAGCATAGGTCACTGTTCTAACTCTTTCCTCTGGATTATTGGGTTCCCAAATAATGGCTGGCTGATCCGCCATAGTAGCTAAATGCCGGTCGATACAATTTTCTGTAATGTTTAGTTTCCCACCTTTAAACCATTCAATTTTTGGTTCAGTGAAATTCCAATTTAACACGCTCTCCCATTTTTTTCTCCAATAAAAATTGGTAGCAATATCTCCCCAAAACTTTTCTGGATCTTCCACACTTTTTTTGTACTCGCTTTGGTACTGCTCTAGTGACTTAATCTGGTAAGCGTATGACATAGTAGAAATTTATTTATTTGTTAGCCTTCTATTCAATGAATATATTTATCAAAATTATTAAAAAGCTAACAGTTATTTCAAACTTAAAATACAGACATGGTTTTATCAGACGGAAAGGGGATTGGGAAGGTAATATTTTCTTCCTCTCTCGGCACTTTAATTGAGTGGTACGACTTCTATATTTTTGGGATGCTGGCCAAAACCATTTCTATTCAGTTTTTCCCTGAGGGTAATGATACTGCCGCCTTATTAAGTACGCTAGCGATTTTTGCCGCTGGATTTTTAGTTCGTCCCTTTGGCGCGTTGGTATTTGGTAGGCTAGGTGATATGATTGGGAGAAAATCTACTTTTTTATTCACGCTGGTTTTAATGGGCGGTTCTACCTTTCTTATTGGGCTGATACCTGGTTATCGCACCATTGGAATAGCGGCTCCTTTGCTAGTACTTTTATTAAGACTCATACAAGGTCTTGCACTGGGCGGAGAATATGGAGGTGCGGCAACTTATGTGGCAGAGCATTCACCAACTAATAGAAGGGGTTATTATACTAGTTGGATACAAACAACTGCTACATTGGGTCTATTTGTAGCGCTCGGCGTTATTATGTTGGTAAAATCCAACATGTCGGATGCCTCCTTTACATCAGAGTGGGGCGGCTGGCGCTATCCTTTTTGGATTTCTATTTTACTAGTAATCGTTTCTATTTATATCCGCTTAAAGATGAGCGAATCACCTTTGTATTCCAAATTGAAAAAAGAGGGAAAGGCTTCTCTGAATCCTTTGAAAGAAAGTTTTGGCAATAAAGCGAATTTCAAAATGGTATTGCTAGCACTGTTTGGCGCGGTTATGGGCCAAGGGGTAGTGTGGTATACTGGTCAATTTTATGCGCAGTCTTTTTTAGAAAATACCGTGAAGATTGAGTTTATGCAGAATAGAGAAATCATGTTGTGGGGTATCGGATTGGCCACCCCTTTCTTTTTAGTATTTGGCGCATTAAGTGACCGCATCGGTAGAAAATGGATTATGCTTTCAGGTATGTTATTAGGCGTTATTTTTTATCGACCCATCTTCAATACATTTTTAAAAGACACCAATATAAAAGAATGGAAAAAAATGGAGGGTGATGCTACTCCTACAATAATCAGTAAAGAAATATTGAAAGTAGATAGCCTTCCAATTGATCATGTATTAGCTACCGTAACGCATTCAAAAATAAAATGGCAATCACAGCAAGGCACTGGCTTCACTGAAACTAGAGCAGACACTATTTTAAATGTTGGAGCAACCCCTGGCGTAACGAAAGAAGATAGCAAACCAGTTTTTACTGATAAAAAACTTTCATCTCCAATGAAATGGAAATTTATTTTGTTGGTTTTTGTAATGATATTGTTTGTAACAATGGCCTATGCGCCTATTGCAGCGTTTTTGGTAGAATTATTTCCTACTAGAATTCGATATACTTCTATGAGCTTGCCTTATCATATTGGTAATGGAGTATTTGGCGGATTAGTACCCTTCATCGCTACCTTACTTTCTGCTAGTAGTCCAACTGATCCATTGGTTGGACTTTGGTATCCTATTTTAATTGCAGCACTCTGTGTAGTAATTGGCACTTTTTATCTTACCAATAAGATTGACAAAAATATCAACGATTAAAAATTCTAAACATGAATAGTTTAAAAAAGATAATGGGTTTTTTCTGGATGACACTTGCTCCGATAGTCATTTATTTGCTGATAAGAGCAGCCATACAAAACATTGATAGCACCGGTACAAAAGATATCAATAAACCAGTTCCTTGGATCATCATCATTACCATATTTACTCCAATCGCTATTGGCTTGATGATTTTTGGTTACTATTCTTTGAAAGGGGAATATGATCATCTTCCTGAAAGTTCGGATGACTTGTAAATAATTTTCATTCATCCGCTATCCTTTTTTTAATTTTGCTAAAACAACTTTCATTTTAAAGAAAAATAAATACTTATTATGTTAATGCATCAAACAATGAGGTGGTATGGGCCGAAAGACCCTGTTAGTTTATCTGATATTCTACAGTCAGGCTGTGAGGGGGTTGTAACTGCACTGCATCAAATACCAGTGGGAGATATTTGGCCCGTTGAGGCCATCATGGAGCGTAGGCAATTAGTAGAATCAGGCGGATTAACCTGGACGGTAGTGGAAAGTTTACCAGTGAGTGAGGATATTAAAAAGAATAGCGGCGACTATTTACTGCATATTGAAAATTACAAACAGAGTCTTCGCAATTTAGCGACCTGCGGAATAAAAGTAGTGACCTATAATTTTATGCCAATTCTAGATTGGATGAGAACAGATGTTTCTTATACAATGAAAGATGGCAGCAAGGCTTTGTATTTTGAAAGACTCGCATTTATTGCTTTTGATTTGTATATGTTGAAAAGGCCAGGTGCTGAAAAAGATTATACCGCTGTTGAAATTAAAAATGCCAAAGACAAATTTGATTCCATGTCGGCAGAAGAAAAAGAAAGGATTTTTAGTAACACCTTAATGGGATTACCCGGCAGTGTTGTTTCTTTTACGCCAGAGCAAATTTTAGCAGCATTGAAAACTTATGAAGGCATTGACGCACAAAAATTAAAAAAACATTTATTTAGTTTTTTAGAACAAGTTGTTCCTATTGCAGAAGCCTGTGGATTAAAGATGGCGATTCATCCAGATGATCCACCCTATCCAATTTTGGGACTTCCTAGAGTGGTAAGTACTGAGCAAGATGCGGCCGAAATTATTAATGCGGTGCCGTCAGTTGCGAATGGATTATGCTTTTGCACTGGTTCTTATGGTGCCAGAAAAGACAATGATATACCTGCAATGTTGAAACGCTTTGGAGATCAAGTGCACTTTTTACATTTACGCAATACGAAGCGCGATGAAGAAGGGAACTTTTATGAAGCAGATCATTTAGCAGGTGACACAGATATGTATGAAGTAGTGAAAGAAATTTTCAATATTCAAAAGAGAAGAAATATTTCAATTCCAATGAGACCCGATCATGGTCACCAGATGCTAGATGACTTAAAAAAAGTTACCTACCCTGGTTACTCTGCTATTGGCAGACTAAGAGGCTTGGCTGAATTGCGTGGGGTGGAGTACGCCATTAGTAAAAGTAATAGCTAATTTTTTAGATGCTGTTTATTTCACTTCAGGCAATATCGATTGATAGATGATATCCTGAATGGTAGACCTTATATTCATTTTTAACAGTAAGGTATTATCGCTACTGGGGTTTACCCGATTGCTTAAAAATACATAGACTAATTTTTTTGCCGGATCAGCCCAAGTACAAGTGCCAGTAAATCCAGTATGGCCGAAAGTGAGTGGCGACGCTGCTATGCAAGGATAAGGATCAGGACGCGTTGGATTGTCTTTCTCAGGTTTATCAAAACCATATCCTCTTCTACTTTTAGCACTGTGATATGCGGTGAAAAGATCAACCGTTGTTTTTTTCAGATACTGTTTACCATTCATTTTTCCGCCATTGAGTAGCATTTGCATAATAACTGCAATGTCATAAGCATTACTAAATAAACCTGCATGGCCAGCCACTCCACCAAACATAGCAGCCCCTGGATCATGCACATCTCCTTGTATTAACTGCTTTCTAAAAATATTTTCATTTTCTGTAGGCGCTATCTGATTCAAGGGTAAATACGCTCTAGGTTTAAAACCTGTGGTGGATAATCCAAGCGGAGCATAAAATTCTTTTTTTACAAATTCATTGAGCGGCATGCCACTAATGGCTTCTACGACTTTACCTAAGTAAATAAAATCATTATCACTATAAACATATTTTTTTCCTGCGGCAACAGGACTCATTAAAATCCTTTTGTATAATGTGTCTTGCCAATCTTTGCGAATAAATAAATTATCCGCTACTCGAATGCTGAAGGAGTCAGACGGATGAGTAGAATAAAAAGTTGGAACAGGTTTTCCTTCTGTATCAATCGTTTCTTTGTAAAAAGGAATAAAAGCTTTTAGTCCAGCTTGATGTAGCAAAATATTTTCGATTAATAATTTGCCTTTACTAGTTCCTTTTACGAGCGGCAAATAATATCCTAAGTTTTTCTTCAAATTTATCTTCCCCTGTTCATACAGTTTCATTATTGAAATGGTAGTGGCACAAATTTTAGTCACTGATGCCATGTCATAGACAGAAGAAGTATTGGTGGTAACTAAACTGTCATAGTTGTAGTGACCAAATGCTTTGTGATAAGCAATCTTTCCATCCTTTACTACCAGCACTACACAGCCAGGAGTAGCGCCTTTGCTGATGGCAAGATTAGCAACAGCGTCGATTTTATTGAGTTGCATTGTATCAAGTCCAACCGTTGCAGGACTTACTGCTGGCAAGGATGGAATGGCAGTCATAACGCCTGTTCCATAGGGATAGGCCTCGCATACCGTTACGGGTAGTTTTCCTTTTGCGTAAATTTTTCCTTGCAATAAATCAGCTGCTGCATTTTGAGTAATCGCATCATCTTCATAACAGGCGACCAAATTTTTTGCACCACAGAAATTTTTAATAGCATATGGATTTCCAAATACAAAAGTGCTTGAATTTGTTTGTTCTTGTAATTGCTTAACAAGGTCTATGGCAAAAGGACTAATACCAAAATTATTTGCAGGTACGCGCTTGTAATTATGAATTCCAATAATGACTTTTTGGTATCGCTCTTTAATTAGATAAATGGTCGACAATATCCTATTGGCATCTTGTAAATTATTAAAATAAAAAGCGTCGGCATTATAATCAGCTTGTAATCGTTTGGCAAAATCATTGGCTTCTTCAATTCCGATACCAATAAATGCTACTGCCTCTTTTGAATTATTTTTATCTTTTTTCAGCGGGAAAAAATCACTGTTGCTTTTGTTTACAACCGTAATAGCATTTTCAGCCACTAATTTTCTCATGCCACTTACTTTTTCATTTAAATCAGCCGTCAAGTTTTGGGTGTTGATAGGCTGCAATTTTGAAAGACCGTATTGGTATTTTGCTGCTAAAACTTTTTTGCAATGTTGTTCAATTTCTGCCCAACTTAATTTTCCTTCTTGAATAGCAATTTTTATTTTTTCAATTGCAATAGGCACATCTCCAGGTAAACAAAGCATGTCATTGCCTGCAATCAGCGATTGAACAGCGGCCTCTTCATTGGGGAAGAATTTTTTTACCCCTTGCATTTCTAACGCATCAGTAAAAGTTAGTCCCTGGTAATCCATTTTATTTCGCAATAGTCCAGTTACATTATTTTTTGAAATAGAGGTAGCCATGTTCAAACCACTGTCAATAGCGGGTACAAATAGATGACCAATCATCACACTGCCAATACCTGCTTTAAAAATTTCTTGGAATGGATAAAGCTCTGTTGACTCAAGTTCAGCCATCGATTTATTAATCACTGGAAGATCAAGGTGAGAATCAACCGCTACGTCACCATGTCCTGGAAAATGTTTTGCGCAAGCCATTACTCCCATGTCTTGAAGGCCTTCCATATACTTAGTTCCAAAGAGCGTTACTTTATATTTATCCTCACCGAAACTGCGATCGTTGATTACAGGATTTTCAGGATTGTTATTAATATCCATCACTGGTGCATAATTAACCTGAATGCCTAGACGCTTACATTGTTCTGCAACCGTTTTGCCATATTGATAAATAATTGCTGCATCTGAAACAGCTCCTAACATCATCTGGTGGGGTAAGGGTAGAACGCTATCAATCAGGCGCATGCCTACTCCCCATTCCGCATCTATACAAATTAATATCGGTGTTTTAGAACTGCTTTGTAATCGGTTGATGATATTGGCTTGTTTAACAGGACTTCCTTGAAACAGGCAAATACCCCCGATATTATATTTACTAACTAGACTATCCACCATCTCTTCGTAGAAAATGGCATTCTTGTTTTTTGCATCGTAGGCAGATAATCTCACTACCATTAATTGCGCTATCTGCTCTTGCTGACTCAAGGTTTTGAAAACGCTATCCACCCATTTAGCTTTCTTCTTCTGCAACTTGATTGAACTATTTTGTGCAGACAGGCTGATGGGCAATACAAAAAGTACTAGTAAACGGAGCAAATAATTTTTCATCGTAATATGTCAGGTATATAATTTCACAAATTAGGAAGATTTCAATAGTTATTTCCCAGTAATATTTTTTTAATTTTCCTTAGCGTGATTTTCATAAAAAAAGAAGCTAAAATGGGGAAAATATGGATTACTCATTACCCTATTTTCTACGTAATTTTACATCCAACAAAGAATTTATTTTGCCTGATATCATTCAATTATTACCAGATAATATAGCGAATCAAATTGCTGCTGGAGAGGTTATACAACGTCCAGCTAGTGCCGTAAAGGAGCTACTGGAAAATGCGGTAGATGCTGGTGCAAATGAAATTAAATTAATTGTCAATGATGCCGGAAAAGCATTAATACAAGTGATTGATAACGGGAAGGGGATGAGTGATACCGATGCAAGAATGTGTTTTGAAAGGCATGCTACTTCAAAAATAAAAAATATTGAAGATCTCTTTCATATTAAAACAATGGGTTTTAGAGGGGAGGCCTTAGCCAGTATTGCAGCAGTAGCCCAAGTAGAGTTAAAATCTAAAAAAGAAGACGAATCTATCGGCACCTATATTGAAATTGATAATAGCGTGGTCAAAAAGCAAGAGCCGGTTGCGATGGAGCGAGGAACGAGTATTGCCATGAAGAATCTTTTCTTTAATGTTCCTGCCCGTAGAAATTTTTTAAAAAGCAATCCCTCCGAACTCAGGCATATCATGGATGAATTTATCCGCGTGTCTATGTCATTTCCGGATATCTTTTTTTCGCTTACTAGTAATGGACAAGAAGTTTTTCATTTAGAGCGAGCTACCTTGAAACAAAGAATTGTACAGATATTAGGAAACAGCTATCAATCAAAATTGGTCACTGTAGAGGAACAAACAGACTATATGAATATCTATGGCTTTGTAGGAAAGCCAGAAACAGCAAAGAAAACAAGGGGCGATCAGTATTTTTTTGTCAACAATCGATTCATTAAAAGTGCTTATCTAAACCATGCGGTAATGGGAGCATTTGATTCCATGATTGCAAAAGATAGTTTTCCGATGTACACCCTTTTTATAGATTTGGATCCTGCGCAGTTGGACATTAATGTGCATCCTACCAAACAGGAGATTAAATTTGAAGATGAAAAAATTGTTTATGCATTTGTACAAAGTGCGGTGAAGCATGCGCTGGCTCAATTTAGTATTTCACCTACGCTAGATTTTGAATTGGATCCTAGTATTCAGCAATTGGATGCAGTTAGTAAGCCGTTCACTGATGAAAAAAAATCTTCGGTAGCTTCGTCTTCTCTATACAATACGTTTTCTCAAAAAAATCAGGCGCATTTTATTGAAAATAAAAGTGAGCTAAAGCATTGGCGAGAATTTTATGAACCTGCTCAAAAGCAATCCTCCGAATTTTCATCATCTACTACTATAGAGGATTTACCTAACCCATTATTTCCTGAAAAAAATATAGAGGTTTCTGACGAGAGTCCTCTACAACAAATTCATTCTACCTATATCCTCGTTCAAAATGACATGGGTTTTCTCGTCATTCATCAGCAAAACGCGCATGAAAGAATTTTGTACGAGCGATTTATTAAAGCGGTGGAAGGTAAACCAATTGCTATTCAACAAAGCCTATTTCCGCAAACAATAGAACTAGCTTCAGCTGATGTGGCGGTTCTGACTGAGTTACTTCCGGATCTTCATTTTTTAGGCTATCATCTAGAACCCTTTGGCAACAACACTTTTGTGATGCAGGGAACTCCTGCAGATGTGGAACAAGGGAATGAGAAAGCGGCTATTGAGAAAATGCTGGAGCAGTACAAACATTTCAGCAGCGACTTAAAATACTCAAAGCGTGAAAAGTTAATACGCTCTTTAGCCTGGCAACAATCTATTAAAGCAGGCAAAATATTGACTCAAAAAGAAATGAAGTCGATTGTTCAGGAATTGTTTATTTGCGATACGCCCAATATTACGGCTACAGGAAAACCTACCTATACAACTTTCAAAAAATTGGAATTGGATCGAATGTTTGGTAGATAATTGATTAGTATTTCTCTCTGATTTCGCTCAAAAATTTTTCGACAGCCCTTCTTACTGGAGTAGAACCTGTAGGATAGTGATTTACTAATACTGAAAATAGTAAGAGCTTATTCTTTTTGGTCAGCAAGATTCCGCTTATTGAACAGTGGTTACTCATGCCGCCTGTTTTGGCGAAAATAAATCCCGCATCTTTCAGGTAATAATTAGCCAGCGTACCCTGGCCGCCAGTGGGCAAAATATTTTTTAATCGATCGAGGCCAAATTCATTTTTCAATTTATTAAGGATATAGATAAAATCCTTCGGTGTAAATAAATTATACCGACTAAGTCCACTGCCATCGACCCATTTTGGTCGTTGAGGAATATCTGCCAAGTCAGTTTGCAAAAGGGTGTCAATTATTTTTTCATCATTCATTACACCCAACAATTTATTGCTAACCATTAATAAGGTTTGTTCAGCAAAAAAATTATCACTTCGGTACATCATCGGCTTGAACAAAGAATCGCTTGGCTGTGAGTGAATAATATTTTTCAAAGTGGTTGTAGGCTCTGGTGAATTGATTGCGTTTATTTTTTTATGAAGCGTATCTTCTAATAATTTAAAAAATAAAGCAGTTGCGGTTGCGTCGCTTGAATTTGTTTTGAAAGGAATCAATTGTTCAGCAAACTTGGCAGCGGTTTGGTATTGAACTTGAAATAAATTATTCTCAAAAGGCCTTTCAATATTGAATTTTAAGGCTTTTTGATTGGCAAGCGTTTTATTAAGCGATTGTATAGCAGGGGTATAAAAAAAAGAGGGACTAACAGTGAGGGTATCGTTTTGTAGATAAAATTTTACCAAATTACCATAAATCGGCATTTCACTTCTTTCTGCTGAGTAATCACTTTGATAATCATCCCAAGCCCAGCCATTTCCTAAAGGGGTTAAGTTGGTTCGATTTGAATTTTGTAGATAGGAGTAGTTGGTTTCTTTATTTAAAAAATCGAGAACAGGTTGGTTTTTAAAATCGGGATGTAAAAAAGTAGGATCTCCTGTGCCAACAATGGCAGTAAGATGGTCATTGATCTTTTCGTAGCGCAAACCCACCAAACTATCCCCCAAATATTTCATTCCTGCATAAAGCGAAAACAATTTAGTATTAGAAGCAGGTACAAAATATTTATCCGCATCTAAATTGAACCAATACTTATCCGTAGCAGGCTCATAAATACTAATGCCGATATGGCCGCTGCTGATGGAACTATTATTGAGCAAATCTTGTTTTGCTTGATTCGAAATTCCTTGCGAAAAAGCGCAGGGGCTAATGAATAAGAGTGGGATAAGAATGGTTAAAAAAGAACAACGGCTGTTTTGCAAACTGAATGATTTTTTAAAGAAAAAACTAGCAAGCGATCCTTTGCTTTTAAATAAAAAGGTATAAGAATGCGTTGCTTTCATTACAAATATTTTGAAGGGACTAACCGACTAAAGAAATAAATATTTTTTATATACCTACTCCTGTTCGTTTAAAAAAATTACTAACTCCGCTCTTGTTCACGAAGCCAACGTTCAGGGATTTCATTTTGGCTCGTCAATTGATAATCTCT
>CANCRO010000080.1 GCA_947380605.1 Chitinophagaceae bacterium | reverse complement strand
TCAAATCCAGTTTGAGCAAAAAAGTATTTTATTTTATCACGATAGGCTAATCCCCATTTACTTCCAAAACAAGGAGCATTGCCAAAAAATGCTCCTCCAGGTTTTCCAGTTTTCACATCTACTACATCATCTTCATTACTTATTTTTCTACTACTGAATAAAGAATATCCACCCAGTAAAATATTTTTGTTGTGAGCATAATTTGTCAGCGCTTTCCAACGCGCAATATTACCCATTGAACTATCTTCCATATTTAAATGACTACCAAAACTCAAGATCACTGCTTCGTATCCTGTAGCTACACATTGGTCAATTGCTGAACGAACTTGGTCATCATTCTTGCTAACTAAATGCATAAAAATAGGATTCTCCGTAGTCCAAGGTGCTACCGTTCGGTACATTTTTTTTATCATTAACCCTCTTCTTTGCCGATCATAACTATCCATTAAAAGTTCATGCGTTCTTACCGATTTAAATACTTCTCCTATCTGTAATTCAATACCAGGAGCTTTTTCAGGATATACTTCTAGTAAGCAGGGAGTTTGATAATTATAATTTACCTGGGAGGTATAAATAGAATCTGTTTTCCAATGAGTCGTTTGATCACTGATATCATACCTCATGGCATTATTAAATGCGTAGTTGGTTTCTACATAAATGCCATGCTGCTTTTTCATTTCCTCTGGGGTGCCTACTACCGCACTTTCTTCTTCTACTAATGCAAGTACTTCATTGATAACTCTATTCAGTTTAAATGTTTTATCACTTTTATTGTCAATAGAAATCCACTTCACCATTAATGGAATACCGTCATACAATTCATAGTTTACTTTTACTATTAATCCTTTTAAATTAGCTAAGAGTGATTCAAATTCAAGCGTGAGTTGTTTTCCTTTTACAGGAGCTTGATTCATCTTCCAAGTAGTAGGTTTCCATTGAAGAAAAGGTTTAATATCAGTTACTGAGTGTTTGACTAAAACAAAATCTTCTTTACCCACCTTCATGTCATCTAGCCACTCAGGAAGTAGATAGGCGTTTTCTTTTTGACCTTGTAAGCCACCGATATTATATTGCTTGCCGTCTAAAAAAATTTTTGCTTCGGGCTTTACCGCACGCAGTAATTGTTGATCGGTGGTGAGATTAGTATAATCTATACAAACTAAATTCTTCGAAGTTCTAAATACTCTTTTTACCAAGCCATTATTAAGTGTAAGCTGATTAGCCTCTTCTATGACCTCAGCTTTTTGGCTAATAGGATTTACCAGCCAATCTGTTTTGGTGATTAATTGATTATTTGATTGGATGGTTTTAATTTTTTGAGCCGTCAATATTGGCACAATGCCTGCAATAAAAAATATCGATAAATAAAAACGATTAAAAAAATAATTCATTGAATAAAGATTTTTTATTTTTTAAATACTGATGATATTTAGTATTGAGATTATAAATTTAATTAGCAGCTTTTTTTCCAATTGCATAGCCTTTTACTGCATAAAAAAGAATGTAAACATAGGCAGGAAGCATACAGAGTAGAAAAGCAACTTCGTTGGTGGTAATTCCTTTATCCTTTAAAGTAGTATACAATAAGGGTACTACGGCTCCACCTGCAATACCCATGATTAGTAATGCAGAGCCAGTTTTGGTAAATCTGCCCAATCCACTAATTGCCAATGGAAAAAGCGCGGGCCACATCAACGCGTTGGCTAAACCAAGTAAGGCAATAAAACTAATGGCTACATATCCTTGCGTTACAAATACACCGATACTAAAAATGATTCCTAGAATTGCAGATATTGCTAATGCATTTTGTTGAGATAAATATTTTGGAATCGTAAAAATCCCAATGATATATCCTACTAGCATTGATAATAAAGTAAAGGTGGTAAAGTATTTTGTTTCATCTAATGGCATACCTAACTGTCTTCCATATACGCCAATAGCATCTCCTGCCATTACTTCTACTCCAACATATAAAAATAGACAGAGTACACCCAATACCAAATGTGGAAACTGGAATATATTGGTTTTGGCGACTAGGGTTTTATCAGCACTATCTTCTGCATTGGGGTCTATCTCCGGTAATGATGATCGCTTAATCATAATGGCTAATAAAACTAACGCAATGGCTATTATAATATAAGGAGTGATTACTCTAGAGGCAAGTTCATTCAATAGCTTTTCTTTTATAGCAGGGTCAGTGGCTTTACCAATTTCTTCTTCAATTTTTCCTGCATTCTTAAGAACCAATGCGCCTAATATTAAAGGGCTTAGCATACCGGCAACTTTATTACAAATTCCCATGATGCTAATCCGCTGTGCCGCACTTTCTATCGGACCTATAATACTAATGTAAGGGTTGCTAGCAGTCTGCAATAATGCAAGCCCTGTTCCTTGAACAAATAATCCAGTAAGAAATAATCCAAAGTTTCTTGAATTGGCTGCGGGTATAAAAATAAGAGAACCCAATGCCATAATTAATAAACCCCAAGCCATTCCATTTTTATATCCGGTCTTGGAAATTATCATAGAAGAAGGTAGGGCTAAAAAGAAATAAGCCATGTAAAAGGCAGATGTTACAAAGAAGGCTTGAATGTCATTTTCAAGTTGACAAGCTAATTTCAGAAAAGGAATCAAGGTTCCGTTGAGCCAGGTTACAAACCCAAAAACGAAGAATAAAATACCGATGATAACAATGGCATTTCTATTGTTGCTAGTTTTTTGCATTTTACTATAGATTTAAAAATAAATATACGGGATTATCTATTATCGTATTAGAACTGTCAGTTATCTGTGGGTAAGTTAAGTGCTAGGTTGCTTCAGCTTTAAGAACTCAATATTAATTTAACTGTACCTTCGGATTGGAAATGGCTAGGGATGTAGTGTTTCGGTCGCTATGTTTTTCGAATGAGTCAACTTAAAATTTCATTCTCCAATGAATAGGGTATCGGTTTCAAATATTAAAAAAACGGCATATGAAGATTCTCTACATGGGTTGTCATCTTTGCTGAATGGAATAGCAGTCCAAAAAATTAGTCATACACCTTGGAAAGATTTCCCCTACCAGCCAGAGGTGAGCGTAGCTATTGCGCATAATGAAGAGGCTATTTTTTTAAAATATTTTGTGACCGAGAATGCTATTCGTGCAGTAAATAGTGAAATTAATTCAGCTGTTTGGGAGGATAGTTGTGTAGAGTTTTTTATTCATTTTAATGATGATAAAGGTTATTATAATTTTGAATTTAATTGTATTGGCACCCCATTAGTTGGATTTGGTAAATCTAGATCTGAAAGGGATGGGTTAGCTAAAGAAATAGTAGGGACTATTCAAACGGAAAGTTTTATTAGTAAACATAAAAAAGAGGAATCAGTTGATTGGGAATTATCGGTGGCCATTCCATTGAGTGTATTTATTCATCATTCTTTTTCATCTCTTTCTGGTAAAGAGGGACGGGCAAATTTTTATAAGTGCGGTGATCAATTACCAGTACCGCATTTTGTGGCATGGAATAATATTCAATCAGCAGAACCTAATTTTCATTTACCAGAATTTTTCGGTGAAATATATTTTCAATAAAAAACTTTCTAAAGATCGGTAGCATAATCAATTGAATAATGTTTCCTCTATACAATTTGAATAGCTAATCCTACTAAAGCTTTATATTAAATATTAATTAGGTATGTACTTTCATTTTATTTGATTTTTTGAAAACACAATAGTGGATTGGATGTAAAAAGTATGGTAAAATCAATTTAGGTTGGATTAAGTGTTAAAAATTGTATTTTCGACTATCAAAATTTAATTAATCATTCGTTATCTTCTGAAATCTTAAAAATTTAAATTTATCATGAACAGAAAAAATTTTGTAAAAAATAGTGGTATGGCAGCAGCCTCCATCGCGCTTTGGCCAGGTAGTAATTTATCAGCAATGTCTGCAGATCAAAAAGTTAAAATAGCTATCATTGGTGTTGGAGGTAGAGGTCAGGGACATCTTGAGCTTGCATTAAGGAGACAAGATGTAGAGGTTGTAGCTATTTGTGATGTTGATGCGCAAATGCTAAATGATGCAAAGAAAATAGTTACTAAGAGTGGTAAGAAGATGCCTCAAATTTATACAGGTGATAATTATGCTTGGAAGAATTTGTTAGAAAAAGAAAAATTAGATGGCGTCATTGTAGTCACTCCTTGGGAATGGCACAAACCAATGGTAATTGGTTCAATTGAAGCCGGAATAAAATATGTCGCTACAGAAGTAGTATTGGGAATTACCTTACAGGATCATTGGGATGTAGTAAAGGCTGCAGAAAAACATCATGCACAAGTTATGATGCTTGAAAATGTTTGTTATCGTCGTGATGTGATGGCGATTTTAAATATGATACGTCAAGATGTTTTCGGAGAAATTATTCACCTTCAAGGAGGATATCAACATGATTTACGTGAAGTTAAATTTACCAATGGCGTAGAGTTTGGAGAGAAAGGTTATTCAGAAGCCAAGTGGCGGACAGAACATTCTGTTCATCGCAATGGTGACTTGTATCCTACCCATGGTGTAGGGCCACTTGCCACTTATATAAATATAAATAGAGGAAATCGTTTCACTAGTTTAAATTCATTTTCATCTAAGGCAAGAGGGTTGCATAATCAAATTATTAAAAAAGGAGGTATCAAACATCCGAATGCTAAAGTTGAATTTAAACTAGGGGATGTAGTGACCACACAAATTAATTGTGCCAATGGAGAAACAGTTTTATTACAACATGATACAGATTTACCTCGTCCCTATTCTTTAGGATTTCGTGTTCAGGGTACCAATGGTATATGGATGGATGTAAATAATGGAATCTATATTGAAGGAAAGGCTGCCAAACCACACCAATGGGATTCCGCTACTGACTGGCTAAAAAAATATGATCATCCACTTTGGGTAAGATGGACAAAGGAAACTGAAGGAGCAGGGCATGGTGGAATGGATTTCTTTGTAATTCATGCCTTTATCGAATCCATCAAGCGTCAGGTGCCAACACCTCAGGATGTTTATGATGCAGCTGCCTGGAGCGCCATCACTCCATTGAGTGAACAGTCTATTGCATTGGGTAATGAAACAGTTGATTTCCCTGATTTCACTAGCGGTGATTGGATGTATCGCAAACCTTCCTTTGCATTAACCGATGCTTTTTAATAATGGAAGTCTAAAATTGTAGAAGGATGAATATTTTGGAATCAGTGTTGCCTTCTTTTGGTTTTCATGATGACTCAATAACCTTGATTCCATTTGGTGGAGGCTTGATTAATAATACTTGGAAGGTTTCTGAAAAAGGTAAGGAATATATTTTGCAGCGGGTAAATGATAATGTATTTACTAAGCCTCAAAATATTGCTTCTAATATTCGGTTGATTGCTGATTATTTTAAAACGAATTGGCCAAAATATGATTTTGTTGCGCCCATGTCTACCATTCATGGAGAGGATCTTTTATACATTCCGTCTTCTGGGTATTATAGAATGTTTCCTTTTGTAGCTGGGTCTCATGCTAAGCAGGTAGGTGAAAACCCTAATCAGGCCTATGAAGCGGCACTACAATTTGGAAGATTTACTCGACTACTTTCTACACTAGATATTTCA
This sequence comes from Chitinophagaceae bacterium, assembly GCA_947380605.1. Taxonomy (GTDB): domain Bacteria; phylum Bacteroidota; class Bacteroidia; order Chitinophagales; family Chitinophagaceae; genus Ferruginibacter. The sequence continues at coordinate 7,440 of CANCRO010000080.1, read as the reverse complement.
AATCTTAGTATTACCATTCCTTCTTTTCATGATCTTGGTCTTCGATATGAACAATTTTTAACTGCTTTAGAAAAAGGGAATAAAGAAAGGATGACTGCTGCTAAGGATGTAATTGAGCAGGTTATAAAATACCAATCCATCGTATCGGTATACACTGCTATGCTTTCTGATCCTGCATTTAAAAGGAGGGTTACCCATCACGATACTAAAATTAGTAATGTACTTTTTGATAATCAGGATAAAGGTTTGTGCGTAATTGATTTAGATACAGTGATGCCCGGGTATTTTATTAGTGATGTGGGTGATATGCTTCGCACCTATCTATGTCCTGTTAGCGAGGAAGAAAAAGACTTCAGTAAAATTATAGTCAGAGATGAATTTTACAAGGCGATCATTAATGGCTATAAAGAAGAAATGAAGCATGAACTAACTGAAAAAGAAAACAAATATTTTTTTTATGCAGGTAAGTTTATGATTTATATGCAAGCACTCAGATTTATAACAGATCATATCAATGATGATATTTATTATGGGGCAAAATATGAAGGTCAAAATTTAGTAAGAGCCTCCAATCAAATGGTCTTATTACAGCGGTATTTAGAAAAAGAAAATGATTTGGGTACTTACGGCGAAGTATAAATTTTTTAAAAAAAAGAGTATGAAAAATTTGCTTGTTTTATTTTTGTTTCTTTCTTGTAACTCAGTAATCGCTCAACCCAATATTGCATGGAAATCAGTTGCACCAGGTATTTGGAGTGCTAAAGTAGGCAAACCTGATTCCTTTAATTTTTATACTGCTATCCAAACAAAGCCACGAATAGGTGCTTTGCAATTAATGGAAGCTGTTAATTTCCCTCTTCCTAAAAATGATATTAAAGCTACTATTATTGATGGAAAAACATATTTGCATTTCCCATTGGATAGTAGCGAAAAGATTTTCGGTTTAGGGCTAAATTTCAAAACAGTAGAACAGCGAGGTCGGATTATGCGTTTGCATATGGATCATTATGGTGGACAAGATAATGGTCGAAATCATGCTCCTGTTCCATTTTATATTTCTTCAAAAGGGTATGGTGTTTTAATAAATGCTGCAAGATATATTGATGTATGGGTAGGTACTGCTGTAGAAAAGGATAGTAAGCATCCTCCAGTTATTAGAGATAGAAATACGGATAGGAAATGGAGTGCTAGTCCCTATTCAGATAATATTGAAATATTAATTCCTGCAGCAGGTGCTGAGCTTATTGTTTTTGGTGGACCTACTCCTTTGGATGCAGTGCGTCGATATAATTTGTTTAATGGAGGAGGCTGCCTACCTCCAAAATGGGGTTTAGGATTTTGGCATCGTACGCCAACTCTTTACAGCGAAACAGATGTAATGAATGAAGTAAAAGAATATGCAGCGCATCAGTTTCCATTGACGGTGATTGGACTTGAACCTGGCTGGCAAAGCAAAGCTTACCCCTGTACTTATGAATGGGACAAAGGTAGATTTCCTCATCCTGAAGTATTAATGGACAGTCTAAAAAATAGGGGAGTTTATGCTAATCTGTGGATGAATCCTTTTATCTCTCCTGATGGAGAATTATATAAACCAATCCTGCCTTATACTGCTTCTCATACAGTGTGGACAGGGGTGGTACCTGATTATTCAATGCCCCAGGTAAAAAAATTAGTTGCTGAACATTTTACAAAATATTTATTGAGTAAAGGGGTGAGTGGTTTTAAAATGGATGAGAATGATGGTTACGATAATTGGCTTTGGCCTGATGTTACCAGATTTCCTTCAGGAAATTCTGCCGAACAAATGCGCCAAACTTATGCGATGATGATGCAGCAAGTGACTGCTAATTTATATCGCCAAAAAAATACTCGAACCTATGGTTTGGTAAGAGGATCTAATGCAGGGGCTTCCTCTTTTCCTTATGTGATATACAATGATTATTATAGTCATCCTGATTTCATAACGGCAATGATTAATAGCTCCTTTATTGGTGTTCTTTGGACACCCGAAGTAAGAGGCTCCGCATCATCTGAAGAGTGGTTAAGAAGAATGCAAACAGTATGTTTTTCTCCATTAGCAATGATTAATGCTTGGTCTGATGGAACTAAACCATGGTCCTTTCCTGAAGTTGAAAAGCAGGTACAAGATATTGCTAACCTAAGAATGCAATTGATACCTTATCTCTATACAAACTATGCTGATTATGCTTTCTATGGCACACCACCCATTAAAGCGATGAATTTAGTACCAGGTTTTAATGTGAACGCTACCCTGGTGAATGGAAAACTTAATTCTGTAGATAACCCGTATGCTAAAGCAACCAAACATGAAATTAAAGATCAGTTTATGGTGGGGGATGATCTATTAGTAGCACCTTTATTTGCAGGTCAAAAAAGTAGAAAGGTAGTATTGCCAAAAGGGAAATGGTATGATTTTTATACTGGAAAATTGGCTGGTGAAGAAGAGGTTTTAACCATAGAACCAGGCCTAGATATCATACCTGTTTATGTTCGTGATGGAGGAATTATACCAATGACTTCTCCCGTTTTAAGTATTGGAAAAGAAAAATTACCGGTTGAAATTAGGTACTATGGAAAAAAAGAAAGTTCCTTTCAATTGTACGATGACGATGGCGAAAGTTTTGATTATGAAAAAGGTAAATTCACTAGAATTACTTTGTCAGTAAAAAAAGATATTGCCGGAGTACTTCAAGGTGCTGTTTCAATTCCTTCGGGAGCAAGGGTTTGGTCATACGGTGATTTTAATTGGCACTTTATGACTCCATAAATGATTTAGTTAGGCTACTAAAAATTCTATTTTCAAATTAATAATATTGTTGAAGCTTTCAATCAATTTTTTATGAATGATTTTTTAAAATATAGAAACTCTTTTGTAGTCTTATTATTAATTCACTTATCTATTGTAAAGGCTTTCAGCCAATCAGTAAACGATATTCCTCACTCTACTGTAGCAATTAATCAGTGGGTTAAAAAACATTTTGCCAAAGGTAAAATTCCTCCTTTTTCATTTATTTATGATGGAAAAAAATCAGCGAGTTTTATCAAGCAATGGAAATTTACAGCAACAGAATTTAAACGCATAGATCAGCAATCTCAAGAAGCAACTTATAGTTTTGAGGACCCTAAAACCGGGTTGATTGTAAGATGCAGACTAACTTATTTTGACGATTTTAATGCAATCGAGTGGGTATTGAATTTTATCAATACTTCCTCAAAGAATTCACTTTTGATAGAGAAGGCTGCAGTGATTGACCAATCTTTTGATTCAAAGCAAACAGGCGATTTTACACTCTATCATGCAAAAGGGAGTAATGCAGAAAAAACAGATTTTCAACCAATCGATGAAAAATTGGCGCTCAATCAATCCATTTATATGACTCCTAGTGGAGGGCGTAGTTCTGATAATACAGCTTTCCCTTTTTTCAATATTGAAACACCTGGTCATCAGGGAATCATGACAGCGATTGGTTGGACAGGAAAGTGGTATGCCAATGTTTTGAATGCGACGCCTAATTCTATTTCGCTTGTATCTGGAATGGAAAAAATGAAATTGTTTCTCTATCCATCTGAAGAGATACGTACTCCAAAAATTTGTTTATTATTTTGGCAAGGTGCTGATAGAATGTTGGGCCATAATCAATTTCGTCAATTTATTCTTGCTCATCATTCTCCTAAAATTAATGGAGAATTGGCAAAACCTTTATTGGCAGGAACATTTGATTATGGAGATCCAGCACCTTGTCAAGAGTATGGCTGTCTTACTGAATCCTTTGCGGTGGCTTTGGTAAAAAGGTATCAACAATTTAATTTGATTCCTGAATTATTTTGGTTGGATGCAGGTTGGTATAATGGTGCAAACTGGGAAACGGGAGGAAAGGGATCTTGGGCAACTAACGTAGGTAATTGGACCCCTAATAAAGATCGCTTTCCCAATGGTTTAAAACCAGTTGCTGATGCGGTTCATAAAGTAGGTTCAAAATTTATGGTTTGGTTTGAACCAGAAAGAGTGTATGCTGGAACAGAGGTAGATAAAGCACATCCTGAATGGGTGGTTCAGGTTAAAGGGAATAAGCGCGTAGATAAAAATTCTTACCTATTTAATTTGGGAAATAAAGAGGCAAGAAATTGGTTGACAAAAATGATTGGAGATTTTATTGAAAAAGAAGGCATAGATAGTTATCGACAAGATTTTAATTTTGACCCATTACCTTATTGGAATTTAATGGATAGTACTCAACGTGAAGGGATGGCTGAAATACGGCATATTGAAGGTTTGTATGCCTTCTGGGATAGTCTATTGGTTCGTTTTCCTAATTTGAGAATTGATAACTGTGCAAGTGGCGGCAGACGCATTGATCTTGAAACAACTTCTAGAAGTACACCTCTTTGGAGAACTGATTATCAATATGGTGAACCCAATGGTTATCAATGCCACTCTTATGGTTTAAATTTTTATTTGCCTTTGCATGGTACAGCTGTCTATAAATCGGATGATTATACTTTTCGTTCTAGTCTAAGTTCTGCAGTGGTAATGAATTGGGAAATCACTGGGAATGCTTCAGAACCTATTCCTGCCATGCAAAAGCGTATGAAGGAGTATAAAAATTTAAGAGATTATTTTTATGGTGATTATTATCCTTTAACTCCAAGTCCTTTGAATGCAAATGATGATCAATGGTTGGCCTATCAATTAAATCGACCTATGCAAAAAGATGGATTGGTTATTGCATTTAGAAGAAAAATGAATATGAATGCTTCGATTATCGCCAAACTTTCTGGGCTAGATGAAAAAGGATTGTATGAGTTGTATTTTGAAGATAATGGAACTAGTATTAGGAAGACAGGTCGTGAATTGATGGATGGGATTGAACTTACTATCCCTAAAAATCCTTCTTCCTTATTGATTCAATATAAAGTGGTTACTATTTAAGGTCCAAAGGGTGGTTAAGATGAATAATTTATTTGATTTTGAAGTAGTTGTAACTATTTTAAAATTATATATCACCTAGTGTAGTTTATAAAAAAAATCAGATCTTTATTAAAATTATTATTTCTTAGTGCTAAATTCATCCTATATTTTAAACGGATTAAAAGTATCATCAATAAAAATTGAAGCCATGTTAAAATCATTTACGCTTATTTGTACTTATGTTTTATGCTGCTCAGCGGTATTTGCTCAACAAATAAATATTATACCTCAGCCTTTATCGGTCATTACTAAAAAAGATAAATTTACTATTACCTCTGCAACTAAATTGGTGGTAAAAGATAAAAAAGATTATGCTACCGCTTCTTTTTTAAATAAGTATTTGGAAGAATATTATGGTATCAAATTAAAACAGGTTACTACTGATGCAGCCAATAGTATAACCATCTCAAGTGGAGATCAAGTGGATGGCTTGGCTTCCTCTGGTTATAAATTACAGTCTGGAAATAGCGGTATTCAGATTTTTGGAAATTCTGCAGTGGGAAGTTTTTATGGCATGCAAACTTTAATACAGTTACTTCCTATTGAAAAAAGCAAGGCCTTAATTATTCCTGCAGTTGATGTGGAAGATCAACCACGTTTTGCTTATCGTGGTGCTATGTTGGACGTATGTCGTCATTTCTTTCCTGTTTCATTTATTAAAAAATATATTGATTATCTAGCATTACATAAAATCAATTATTTCCATTGGCATTTAACTGAAGATCAAGGTTGGAGAATTGAAATTAAAAAGTATCCTAATCTAACTAAAGTAGGCTCAAGGAGAAATGGTACCATTATAGGAAGGTATCCTGGTAAGGGAAGTGATAATACGGTAGATGAAGGTTTTTATACTCAAGAACAAGTGAAAGATATTGTAGCCTATGCAACGCAAAGATTTATAACGGTTATCCCAGAAATTGAAATGCCTGGACATAGTGGTGCTGCTATTGCTGCCTATCCTTTGTTGAGCTGTTTCCCAGAAAATAAAACAGTTATTCCGGCTAATATGATTTCTAATAAAAGTAAACTTGAATTAGAATCTGGAAGAGTAAAATTAGTTCAAGAAACTTGGGGAGTTCATACTGATGTATATGCACCTACAGAATATACTTTTAAATTTTTAGAAGATGTATTAGATGAGGTGATCGCATTATTTCCTTCAAAATATATTCATATTGGTGGGGATGAATGTCCAAAAGATGCTTGGAAAAAAAGTGAATTTTGTCAACAGATGATTAAAGAAAAAGGATTGAAAGATGAACATGGCTTACAAAGCTATTTTATTCAGCGAATTGAAAAATATATCAATAAAAAAGGAAGGACATTGATCGGTTGGGATGAAATATTGGAAGGAGGTCTTGCGCCTAATGCCTTAGTGATGAGTTGGAGAGGTGAGGAAGGAGGAATTGCTGCTGCAAAGGAAAATCATACCGTAATCATGACTCCTGGAAGTTTTGTATACTTGGATAAAGCGCAAACTAAAAATATGGATTCAGTAACCATTGGTGGATTTTTACCTTTTGAAAAAGTATATAGTTATGAGCCAGTTCCTAAAGAATTAAATGCTCAACAAGCTGTTTATGTTTTAGGTGCCCAAGGAAATTTATGGACTGAATATGTTGCTAATCCTTCTAAAGCGGAGTATCAACTATTTCCTCGCCTAAGTGCCTTGAGTGAAGTATTGTGGTCTTCAAAGGAAAATAAAAACTGGCCTGCTTTTCAAGATAAAATGAAAGCGCAGTATGCAAGATATAAAATTTGGGGAGCTAATTATTTTGAAGAAAAGAAATAGGTTAATCTACTGAACTGTTTCATTTTTAATTGCTATAGTACAATAGATTATAAAAAATAAAAAATGAAACAGTTTTTTTTATTCTTATTGTTAGGATTTCGTTTATCCCTTTATTCTCAAACTAAACCTAATATCATTGTATTTCTTGTAGATGATATGGGATGGCAAGATTGTTCTGTAAATTTTTGGAATCAGTCAACCTCTTTGAATAAAATTTATCATACGCCCAATATGGAGCGTTTGGCAAAAGAGGGAATGAAATTTACTAATGCTTATGCGGCTCCTGTATGTACTCCTTCAAGATCGAGCATGCTTACTGGAGTGAATAGTACTCATCTTGGAATTACCAACTGGACATCTCCCTGGAAAAATAATAATACGGATAGTAAGGATGATCAACTGAGTCCGGCCGACTGGAATATTAATGGATTAAGTCCAATTCCAGGTATAGAAAAAACTTACTATGCAACTCCTTTTCCTATCCTTTTAAAAGAGGCTGGATATTATACAATTCATGTCGGTAAAGCACATTGGGCATCAATGGGCACTCCTGGTGCCAATCCTTATAACATGGGTTTTATGGTGAATGTTTCTGGACATGCAGCTGGCCATCCGCAGAGTTATTATGGGAAGGATAATTATGGCAATATCCCTG